>NZ_DATNJW010000316.1:0-10261 GCF_035603715.1 Mycobacterium sp.
GGCATCTGGGGCGGCGTGGTGCCCGACGCGCTGAGCGTGCTGGTGCGACTGTTGGCCAGTCTGCACGACGACGACGGGAACGTGGCCGTCGCGGGTCTGCACGAAAGTATCGCCGCCGCTGTGGATTACCCGCCCGAGCGGGTGCGTGCGGAATCGGGCCTGCTGGACGGAGTAAGCGAAATCGGCTCCGGCTCGGTGCCGCAGCGGCTGTGGGCCAAGCCGGCGATCACCGTGATCGGCATCGACACCACATCCATTGCCGCATCATCGAACACGCTGATCCCGCGTGCCCGCGCCAAGGTCAGCATGCGGGTAGCGCCGGGCGGCGACGCAGCCGCGCACCTGGATGTGCTGCGCGCCCACCTGGAGCACCACACCCCCTGGGGTGCGCATGTGACGGTGACCCTCGGTGACGTCGGCCAGCCCTACGCCATCCATGCCGCCGGCCCGGTCTACGACGCCGCCCGGGCGGCGTTCCGGCAAGCCTGGGGGACCGAGCCGATCGACATGGGGATGGGCGGTTCGATCCCGTTCATCGCCGAATTCGCCGCCGCATTCCCGAAAGCGGCAATCCTGGTCACCGGTGTGGAGGACCCGGCAACGCAGGCGCACAGCATCAACGAAAGCCTGGATTTGGGCGTCCTGGAAAGGGCCGCGGCCGCCGAGGCGTTACTGCTGGCCAACCTGGATTGATCGGCACTTAATAGCCGACAACACTTACCCGTCGGCTGTGCGGTGCGCGATCTGGAAGACGTTGCCGAACGGGTCGCGGACCATGGCCCGCCGGTCGCCGTACGGTGTGTTGAACGGCGCCTCCAGGCTCATTGCTCCCGCGTTGAGGGCTCGGTTATAGGCCAGGTCCGCATCGTCGACGTACACATAGAGAAAAGCTGGAAACGGTTCGCGCTCGGTGGCTGAGGTCACCATGACAACAGAGTCACCAATGCGCACTTCGGTCGGACGCGCGGCTTGTACCTCGCCGACGGCGTCGAAGACCGTGCGCAAGAACTCGACCGCACCTGCGGCGTCGCTCACGACCATGCGCGGGGTAATCGAGTGAAATTCCGGCGGTCTGTCGACTTTCACGCTGTGGCCTCCTGCCGCCCCAAACCGCCAGGTCGCCCAAGTTCGTTCGTCCCGACTGGGTCGGAGCAGCGTATTGGACTAATTCGACACATGACAGTAGTCAACCGCCATAGGCTGCCCGGGGGCAGTCATTTCTACAGGTCAGAATAAATGGACGGTGGGTGCGGATCATCAAACTCGTCTTCGCTGCTTTCGCGGTGATCCTCACCGCGATCGTGGCCCCGCCGTCGCTGGCCCACGCTGACCCCGAAGGCGATTACATAGCGGAACTCCAACGGCGCGAGATCGACTACTCGACACCCACTGCGGCGATCAATCTGGGCAAGGCGTCGTGCCAAGCATTGCAAGGCGACGCCAATTTGATGGCGGTGATTAAGACCATCGAGGACAACGAGGGTTACACCAGCCGCGATACCGGGATCATCATTAGGGCAGCGGCGAACGCGTTCTGCCCCGACCAGTTGTCAACGGTCGAAGGCTTCATCGAAGATCACGGCGGGTAGCCGGCGCGGCACGCATCACAACAGCCCCGCCAGCAGCGACGGCAGGTCGGCAGCAAGCCCCGGCAGCTCGGCGGCGGGCATTGTCGCGGCTGGCAGCGACTCGAAAAAGAGCGAGGGCTCGAAGAAGCTCGGGCCTACCAACTGAACGAACCAGGTAGGGAAGTCGATTTCGTTACCGAACGGTGTGGTGAAGAATGCCTCCGGGGTGCCGCCGATGTCGTTGTAGACCAGGCCGAAAGAGTTAGCGCCGGTCGCGCCGGCCGACAGCGTGATAAAGAAGTCGTTGTACTGCTCCCCAATTGGGACGTTGCCCGTGATGTCCTGTTCGACGACGATGTGGTCGTTCGCGGTGAGCCACAGGGTGTAGTCCTGACGAACCACGCCCTCGAACGTCTCGTCCGGGGCGTTGAGCACGCTGAAATCCTGCTGCCACATCGTCCCGCCCACCCATGGGTGGCCGCCGTCATTGACGAAATTGAACCCCACGTCAATTGGCGTGGGTGCGCCGGGGTCTTCGCCCCCGGGGTCGGCGTGCGCCGTAGTTGCGGAGAAGGCCAAAGCGGCTAGCGCGCCCGTCAGGGCGACGGTGATGCGGATCATGGCTCGTTTCCTATCTCTCGCGCTTCGTCGATAGGAATCCTCACTCGGGCGCGGTAAGACGACTGCAGTAGCGCGGCACTGCATCAGGGCGTGGCTAAGCAACCAATGTGGCAATGCTGGCGGTGCTCGCTGCTGTCTCGCTTGTGCTGTGTCGCTCAGCTCCTGTCAATGCTGGGGGAGAACTCGATCCCCGGAATGCGCTTGTAGACCGACCGTCCCGCCGCATACTGCTTCTAGATGCAGCCACTCGTCCGCAGGAGACGCCAGCGTGAGCACGGAAGACACCCTGACCGGCGATGCCCGCAAGGCCAACCGCTACCACTTCGACCGCCACACCCCGGAGTACCGCGAGCGGTTCAACGCGATCACCGAAGAGATGCACGCCAGGTGCCCGGTGGCGTGGACCGACACCTACGACGGGCACTGGGTGGCCGCGGGCAGTCGGGAAGTGTTCGAGCTCGCTCGATGTCCGTACGTGTCCAACGACCGCGATGTGACCGGCGAAGGCACCGGGTACAGGGGCATCAACATTCCTCCGGTGGCGGATGGCACCGGCATCCGCGGCGGCATGCTGGAAATGGATGAGCCCGAGCACAGCGTCTACCGCACCGTCCTCAACCCGTACCTGTCGCCGGCAGCCGTCAAGCGCTGGTTGCCGTTTGTGGACGAGATCGTACGGGCAAGCGTCGACGAGAAGATCGAAAGCGGGCGGATCGATTTCGTCGACGATCTCGCGAACATCGTTCCCGCTGTCCTGACTCTGGCGATGATGGGCGTGCCGCTGAAGAAGTGGAAGCTCTACTGCGAGCCGGCCCACGCCAACGTGTACACGCCTGCCGATTCCCCAGAATTCCCAAGGGTTTTGGAGCAGTCGATAGCGATGGGGATGGACCTGTTGAACCACCTGTTGGAGATCCGCGAGAATCCGCGGCCCGGCCTGGTGGACGCGATGGCAAGACTCCAGATCAATGGTGAACCTGCCCCCGACATGGAATTGCTCGGGATGCTGACCTTGATCATCGGTGGCGGTTTCGACACAACAACGGCGCTGACCGCGCACGCACTCGAATGGCTGGGTAATAACCCCGAGCAGCGCGAATTGCTGAGGCGAGAATCGGAAGCACTGCTCGACCCCGCGACCGAGGAATTCCTGCGTTACTTCACGCCGGCGCCAGGAGACGGTCGCACCATCGCCGCTGATCTCGACGTCGCGGGCACGCACTTCAAGGAGGGTGAGCGCCTCTGGCTGTCCTGGGCGATGGCCAACCGTGACCCCGCTGTGTTTCCCGATCCGAATCGACTTGAGCTCGGCCGAAAGAACAACCGGCACTTCAGCTTCGGGCTTGGCATCCACCGCTGCATCGGCTCTAACGTCGCGCGCGTCGTGTTCAAATCGATGCTCACGGCCGTACTCGACCGGATGCCCGACTACCGCTGCGATGCAGAGGGCACCGTGCACTATCGGACGATCGGAGTGATCCAGGGCATGCAGCACCTTCCGGCCACCTTCACGTCCGGCAAGCGGCTGGGACCGGGGATCGACGAGACGCTGGAGAAGCTGCAGCGGGTCTGCGACGAACAGGGGATCGCCCGGCCGATCACCGAGTACAAAGAGGCAGCCGTCATCGGCTAGACGGACAGGTCGCGGCGCAGCTTGGCCACGTGTCCGGTGGCCTTGACGTTGTACTGCGCTTCGGCGATCTTGCCCTTCTCGTCAACGACGAATGTCGAGCGGATCACGCCCTGAACGGTCTTGCCGTACATCTTCTTCTCGCCAAAGGCGCCATAGGCCGTCAGCACCTTGCGCTCGGGGTCAGACAGCAGCGGAAACGTCAGGCCTTCGGCATCACGGAACTTGGCCAGCTTCTCTGGCTTGTCGGGGGAGATGCCGACGACGTCGAGGCCGGCCCCGTTGAGCTCGCTCAGGTTATCGCGGAAGTCGCAGGCCTGCTTGGTGCAGCCGGGTGTCGATGCCGCGGGGTAGAAGTAGACGATCACGCGGCGGCCCTTGTAGTCGGCGAGCGAGACTTTCTTACCGTCGGCATCAGGAAGGGTGAAAGGGGGCGCTTTGTCGCCCGGCGCAAGGCGTTCGGTGTCGGTCAAGGAGCTGCCTTTCTGTTCACCGGCAAGTGGGATGAGTACCGGCTGATCTAGGGTAGGTCGGCAGGCACCAACCTAGACCGAGCCTGGTCAGGGTTCGCCGACGACAGGGAGGACGAGAGTGGCGGAGCGGGATCCCGACACCATCAAGCAAGACATCGACAAGGCCCGCGACCAGCTCGCATCGACCGTCGACTCGCTGGCTGTGCGCGCCAATCCCCGCCGACTCGCCGATGACGCCAAAGCCCGGGTGATCGGCTTCGTCAAGAAGCCCGCGGTAGTGGTCTCGCTGGCCGGGATTGCAGCCCTTGCCGCCGCTTTGGCGGTACGCCGAATCCGCAACAAGTAACAGCTCATCAAGGACCGCTTCGAGCGAACCTTGTCTTCGCTCTTTTACTGACGCAATCCGGGCCGTGATTCAACGTCAAAAATGGCCTAATCAGGCGTCTGGCGCACCCTATTCTTGGGAGGCCTTGGAAACTCGGGGGACCGGAAACGACGGAGGTCGGATGACGGTAGCGACTACGTGTCGTACATGTGGCGCTGCGCCGCGCGAGGGCGCACGGTTTTGCGATTTTGCAGCTCCCTGACTGCACGGCAACCGGCCCCGCACGTTGACCACCGGCTAGCGATGGTCTTGAACCAAAACGGCGCCGGCCCCGTGATACCACTGGAAGGCTGGTTATGGACGTTCCGGAAACCAACCGGACACTGGTCGCTGCTGCGTTCGCGCGGCTGTCTGCGGAGGATCGGGCAATGGTTCGACGCGCGTATTATTACCGCTGGACAACCGCACAAATCGGCGCCGACCTGGGCATCGCCGAAAGCGCCGTGAAATCGCGGCTGCATCACGCGCTGCGAGCGCTGCAGCAAACCCTGCAGGAGATGGGAGTGGCACCATGACCGCCGTTTCGGGACAGGGAGGACCCGTTCCTGGACCGCGCGAACAAGACGGCGACAAGTACGCACACTGGGACGCTGCCTACGTGCTGGGGTCTTTGTCCGAGACGGACAAGCGTGAATTCGAGGCCCACCTGGACGAGTGCCCGACTTGTTGGGATGCGGTAAACGAGCTTGCCGGGATGCCCGCGCTGTTGTCGCTGCTCGACCTCGACGACATTGCCGACGAAGATGACCCGATAGCAGTTCGGCCGCCATTGCCGCAGCCGGATCTGATCGGTCGGCAGTGGGAAATGTCGGTCGTTGCAGGGTTACTGAAGCGTGCGATCGATGGCCATGGCGCGGTGGTCGGCGTAGTCGGCTCGGCTGGCATAGGCAAAAGCCGTCTCGTGCGCGAAGTTTCGGCAATGGCAGATGCCCGTGATGTCGACGTGTTCAGCGCCTTCTGCGAATCGCACACCAGCCAGATTCCCTTCCATACCGTGACGCGCCTGTTGCGCGCAGTCACCGGTGTCGAGAGTCTTGACCCACCCGCCGCGCGGGCGCAGATCCGGGCTCAGGCACCCGACGCGGCGCCTGAGGACTTACTGCTTTACGACGACCTGCTGGGCATCGCCGATCCCGAGGTGGAGCTGCCGAAGATCGATCCGGATGCTCGTCGGCGGCGGCTGACCACGTTGGTAAATGCGGTCTCGTTGGCCCGCCGGGCCCCAGCGGTCTTCGTCATCGAGGACAGCCACTGGATCGACGAGGTCAGTGAGTCGCTGCTGGCCGATTTCTTTACGGTCATGCTGCAGACGCCCTCCCTGGTGCTGATCACGCACCGGCCCGAATATCAGGGCGCTCTGACCCGAGTGCCAGGTGCCCAGTCTGTTGCCCTTGCGCCGCTGAGCGATTCGGAAACCGGGGGACTGGTGTCGGAGCTGCTCGGCCCGGATCCCTCGAATGGCGCGCTGAGCCAGAAGATCGCCCGGAGGGCCGCCGGCAATCCGTTCTTCGCCGAGGAAATCGTGCGCGAACTGGCCGAGCGCGGTGTGCTCCGCGGTGAGCCGGGTGCCTACCTCTCGGGCTCGGAGGTTGGCGACGTGAGCGTGCCGGTCACGCTGCAGGCTGCCATCGCTGCTCGCATCGATCGACTTGCGCCAATGGCAAAGCGCACCCTGAGCGCGGCGGCAGTGCTCGGTGCGCGATTTAACGTGGACATGCTGGCAGCGGTGGGCGTTGAAGCGGTCGTGGATGATCTGCTGGCCGCGCAGCTCATCGACCAGGTCCGCTTCGCCGGGCAACCGGCATACGTGTTTCACCATCCATCGATTCGCACGGTGGCCTACGAATTGCAGCTCGAATCGGATCGCGCCGAGCTGCACCGGCGCGCCGCGGCCGCCATCGAATCACGTAACCCGGCAGCAGGCGATGAAAATGCCGCCTTGATTGCCGAGCATCTGGAGGCGGCCGGCGATGGGCACGCTGCTTACGGCTGGCAAGTGCGGGCCGCAACCTGGGCGACCAACCGCGACATCGCCGCGGCATGGCGCAGTTGGGAGCGGGCCCGGACGATCGCCGACGCCCTACCCGCCGATGACCACGACCGGGCACCCATGCGCATCGCACCTCGCACCATGTTGTGCGGAATCGCCTGGCGAGTTAACGAGCATGCGACAGGCGCCCGTTTTGAGGAATTGCGCGAGTTGTGCGCCGCTGCCGGGGACAAGGCTTCACTGGCCATCGCCATGGCAGGGCGGGTGATGGATCACTTGCATCAGGCTAGGTTGCAGGAAGCGTCGCAGCTGGCATCGGAAGCGATGGCCCTCATCGAGTCGCTCGAGGATCCGAACTTGACGGTGGGCCTGTCCCTCGCGTCGATCTACGCCAGAGCTAAGTCCGCCGAGTGGCCTGACGCGCTGCGGTGGTCGCAGATGGTTATCGACCTGGCCGACGGTGATCCCTCAAAAGGCAACTTCATCATCGGCTCTCCGTTAGCGCTCGCCTTCACGACGCGGGCAACGGCCAGTTATTGCCTGGGACTTCCGGGATGGCGCGACGACCTGCGGCACGGCCTCGCCATGGCTCGCAGCACCGACCCGGTGTCCTACGCCACCGTTGTCACCTACGCCTACTCCGCGGCAATACCGCCGGGCATGCTGAGGCCCGACGATCGCGTGATGGGCGAGATCGAGGATGCCCTGCGAATTGCCGAACAATCCGGTGATGATGTCGCCGTGGCCATCTCCCGGATGACGCTGGGCATTGCGCTGGTGCACCGCGGTACGGACGCGGAGCGCGACCGGGGACGGCAAGTCCTGGCGGAGGTCGGCGAAGTGTTCTCACGCCGCGGCTTCTTCCTGGCCGAGTTACCTATCGTCGAAGTCTGCTTGGCTCGTGAGCAGGCTCAACGCGGAGATCGCGATGGCGCTATACCGCTCCTGCGCGTAACCGCCGACGGCCAGTTCCGCGAGGGACGCCTACTGGGGTGGAGCATTCCTGCGACGGGCGTTCTGGTGGAAACATTGCTCGATCGGGGGGCCGAGGGTGACTTGGTCGAAGCAGAGGCCGCGATCGAGCGGCTGGCGGAGGCCACGATCGAGCGGTTAGCGGAGGCCGACGGCAGTTTCGCGGTGCGCGAGATTTGGCTGCTGCGGCTGCGGGCCCGCCTGGCGCAGGCTCGCGGCGAGGCCGCTGCTTACGCGGACTTCCGGGATCGCTACCGCGACATGGCCGAGGCGCTTGGCTTCGAAGGTCATATCGATTGGGCCCAGGCGCTGCCGTGACGGCTGTGAACCCCGACTGCACGTGGCAAGCCGGTGCGCCCTGAGCCTTCAGGCAGCTTGAGTGACGGTGACGCTTCGGAAGTGCTCGATGCCGTCTTCGTCTGTCAAATCGTTGACGACTTCGGCCAATTTGGTTCTCACATCACCCGGCGAAGAGTATTGCGTGGTCGCTAGCTGACCATCGTCGAACTCGACTGTGATGAGGTAATGGCACATAGTCAACCTCCCGACGGTGCTCCGTTGGCTCAACGCTATCGCGAAACGGTCAAATCCGCCCTCTGAACAGCTGCGAACCTGCTGTAAGTTTCGTCAGCGCCAATTGAACATCCGTCGAAGCGCGGATTATCGCGCCGCCCTGGCGGCTTCGCGCCGAGCTTTCTCTTTTATGTGGGTCGAGCAGCAATGCACCATTTCGAGATGGTATCGGTCGCAGCAATATTGCGAACAATAAACTGAAGCGGCTGGGTGCCAATCCGGATTCGACAGGTCACGCCATCGGTCGCTCGGATCGAATCTGTGGCCGCAATGTACGCAAGTCTTGATCTTGACCTTGGTCTTGGTAGCCATGCAGGTCAGGGTACGCGCCATGGGCCTAAATCGCTGCTGATTTCAGATCGGCGGCGAGCCATCGACGTCTCGCAAAACACATGGCGTGCTACGCAGAGCATCGTCGTTTACGCCGGCGAATTAATTATTTTCTGAAACTAACTCAGCCGTCTTCGATACTCGCTGTCGCCGAAATCAGTCTCCCAGCGAAATCGCCTGTAGCCCATTACGTTTCCATGCCTTACTCCACAAGCGCTTTCGAGGGTGTTTCGCCTTAGGAACGCGGCCGTACCTATTCTCGCTCGACCGTCGCTTTGTGCTGCCGGCACGCGAGTAGTCCACCCCGGCGTCACGTCGTCGGCCAGCAAACTGATCAGATGCCCCACGACGAGCGGTGTGGCCACGCCCCGGGCGGGCGGCCCGGATCCGGCGCGACGGCGCGGCCCAGGAATGAACCCGGAAGCTATGACGTTCGGCTAGCGGTGGCGCACGCGAAGAAATGCCTTAATATCAGCCCGTCGGGCATTCCTAGTCGGGGGGCACGGTGGTTTTGAGGCTACTCAGGCGGGCATGGGTTCCACTCGTCGTGCTCGTGGCACTGATCGTCGGCGGCGTCGCGGTGATGCGACTCAACGGCGTGTTTCCTGGACCCGGCTTGCCCAAGCCGGATCCCCGGGATGCGACCCCGCCGTATGCGGCCAAGACCGCGGTCTACGAAATCCTGGGTCCGCCCGGGACGACCGGCGTCGTCAACTGGATGGATGCGGAGTCATTGCCGCAGAAAGCTAACTTCACGACCTTGCCTTGGTCGAAGACGATCGTCGCCGAGATGCCCGGCATCTTCGCCTATGTCGTCGCCCAAGGTGACGGGCCCTCGATCGGCTGCCGCATCACCGTCGACGGCAAACTGGTCGATCAACAACAGGCCAACACCCGGGACGCGCAGGTTTCCTGCTTGGACAAATCCGCGTGACCGACGAGACCAGCGGCGCGACCGACGACAACGACGAATCGAGCGACACGGACAAAATCCCCGTCGCGCAACGCACCGAAGTCGAGCACAAACCGCGGATAGCCCGCACCATCCGCGTTCTGGCGCTACCGATCGTCGTGATCTGGGTGTTGCTCGCGGTCGGCGTCAACGTCTTCGTCCCGCAGTTGGAGAAGGTCGCCGAGGAGATCTCGGTGCCGCTGTCGCCGTCCGACGCGCCGTCGGTGACGGGGATGAAGCATATCGGGGAGAAATTCAAGGAGTACGACTCCGACAACCTCGTGCTGGTGACCCTGGTCGGTGACAAACCGCTCGGCCCGGACGCGCACAAGTTTTACGACGAGCTGGTCACAAAGATCCAGGCCGACCACGAACACGTCGAGCACGCACTGAACTTCTGGGGACAGCGGTTCACGTCCTCGGGTGTGGAGAGCTACGACCACAAGGCCGCCTACGTTCAGGTCAACCTCAAAGGTGATCAGGGTGGGGCGGTCGGCGACGAATCCGTTGCCGCGGTGCGCAAGATCGTCGCGGACGCCAAGCCGCCGGCGGGAGTGCGGGCCTACGTCGCCGGCCAGGGAGCCCTGACCGCCGACGTGATCGTTGTCGGTGACAAGAGCCTGGCGAAGATCACGATCATCACGGTCATCGTCATCGCGATCATGCTGATGTTCGTTTACCGGTCCATCGGCACCGTGTTGCTGACCATGGTGATCCTCTTCGTGGGACTCGCGGCCGGCCGCGGCGTGGTTTCGCTGCTGGGCGAA
>NZ_DATNJW010000317.1:0-9280 GCF_035603715.1 Mycobacterium sp.
CACCGACTAACCGGCTCACGGTATGCCGTTCCTGGTATTCGCTCATGTCCAGGCGCACGATGTTGTCCTCGCTGTCGAATAGGGCGGCCGCCAGCGTCTTCGCCAGTTCGGTCTTGCCGACACCGGTGGGCCCGAGAAAGATGAACGAGCCGATCGGCCGGCGCGGGTCCCGGATTCCCGATCGGGCCCGGATCACCGCATCGGCGACGAGTTGCACCGCCTCGTCCTGGCCGACCACCCGTTCGTGCAGGATTTCATCCAGCCGCAAAAGCTTCTCGCGTTCGCCCTCCTGCAGGCGGGCCACCGGTATCCCGGTCCAGGCGGCCACGATTTCGGCGATCTCGTCGGCGTCGACCACTTCACGCAGCAGCGGTCGCTTCCCCTGCTTGGCCTTGAGTTGGTCTTCGGCCGCTTGCAGCTTGCGTTCGAGTTCCCTGATCTCCCCGTACCGCAACTCGGCTGCCCGGTTGAGGTCGTAGCTACGCTCGGCTTCCTCCGCCTCATGCCGCAGTTGCTCCAGCTGTCCCCGCAATTCCTGCACCCGACGGATCGACTGTCGCTCGGCATCCCACTGCGCGTGCCGCGCATCGGCCTCCGCCCGCAGATCGGCCAGCTCTTTGCGGAGTTCCTCCAGACGGGCCTTGCTGGCCGGGTCGGTCTCTTTCCCCAGTGCGGCGTCTTCGATCTCCAGCCGAGTCACCCGCCGGGTGATTTCGTCCAATTCCGCAGGCATGGAGTCGATCTCGGTGCGCAGACGCGCACACGCCTCGTCGACCAGGTCGATCGCCTTGTCCGGAAGGAACCGGTCGGTGATGTAGCGGTGCGAGAGCGTCGCCGCCGCTACCAGCGCACCGTCTTGGATCCGCACACCGTGGAATACCTCCAGACGTTCGCGCAGGCCCCGCAGAATCGAGATGGTGTCCTCCACATCGGGTTCGTCCACCAGCACCGTCTGGAACCTTCGCTCCAGAGCGGCATCGTTCTCGATGTGCTTGCGGTACTCGTCGAGAGTGGTGGCGCCGATCATGTGCAGCTCACCGCGGGCCAGCATCGGCTTGAGCATGTTGCCGGCGTCTAGGGACCCTTCTGCGGCGCCGGCACCGACCACGGTGTGCAGCTCGTCGACAAATAACAAGATGCGGCCCTCGCCGGCTTTCACCTCCGCCAGCACAGCTTTGAGCCGCTCCTCGAATTCGCCGCGGTACTTGGCACCGGCCACCAGCGATCCCATGTCGAGCCCGAAGATCGTCTTTTCTCGCAGGCCTTCCGGTACGTCACCACGCACGATCCGCTGAGCCAGTCCTTCCACGATCGCGGTCTTGCCGACACCGGGGTCGCCGATCAACACGGGATTGTTCTTTGTCTTGCGGCTCAGTATCTGGATGACCCTGCGTATCTCGGCATCTCGTCCGATCACCGGGTCGAGCTTGCCTGACTGGGCCTCTGCGACCAGGTCGCGGCCGTATTTCTCCAGCGCTTCGTAGGACCCCTCCGGCGTCGCCGAGGTGACCCGCTGGTTGCCGCGCACTTTGGTCAGCGCCCCAAGGAACGCGTCGCGGGTCACCCCGTGGGACGCCAGTATCCGTCCGCTGGCCGTCGAACTGCCCTCTTCGGCGAGCGCGATCACCAGGTGCTCCACCGAGACGTATTCGTCCTTGAGCCGCTTAGCTTCTCGCTCGGCGGCCTCCAACACCTTGGCCAGTCTCGCGGTGATCGAAACCTGACCCGGGACGGCGCCCGGACCGCTGACCTTCGGTCGACGGTTGAGCTCACGTTCCAGGTCGGCACGCAGCTCCTCGGTGTCGGCGCCCGCCTGGTCCAATAGCCGCGGCACCAAGCCCTGCGGCTGGTCGACCAATGCCAACAGCAGGTGCTCACCGTCGACCTCGACGTGGCCCATCCGGATGGCCAGAGCCTGCGCCTCCTGCAAAGCGTCCTGCGACTTTTGGGTCAGCCTGTTGATGTCCACAGCGATGTCCTCCTTTGGCGGAGCCCAGATTCCAGCTCCTCGATTCGGTCTAAAAGGTCGAGCACCAGCCCGATCGCCGCGTAGTTGAGTCCGAGGCCTATTCGAAGCCGCTGAATGCGGGCAACGATGCGCAGCGCCGACGCGTCGAAGCGAAGCTGGCCGCGGGGGTTTCTTTGACACGGCAGCAGCCCCAGTGCGACGAATCTGCGCACCGTGTCGGGGTGCAAGCCGGAGCGGTGGGCAAACGTGTCCAGATCCAGTCCGGGTCGTCGCGCCAGCACGTAGCGCGTTGTTGGGGCCGTTGCGGTCATCGCCCTCTCCTGGGGTCGAACGTGGACACCGTGGCCAGCTGCTCGAACAACTCGCGCTCCTGTTTCGTGGGTTTCGGCGGCACGACGATCTTGACCTCGGCGTATAGGTCGCCGGGTTTGCCGCGCGGATTGGCCATCCCTTCGCCGCGGAGCCGCAGCCGCCTGCCCGTCGACGAACCCGGCGGCACTTTGACTTTCGCCTCGCCACCCGGGGTGTGGACGGCAACGGTGGCACCCAGCACCGCCTCCCACGGCGACACCGGCAGATCGGTTGCGATGTCGCGTCCGTCCAGCCGAAACCGACGATCCGGTTTGACCCGCACGACCAGGTATAGGTCCCCGGCCGGTCCGTCGCCGCTGCCCCTTCCGCCCTCGCCGGCGAGCCTGATGCGCTGTCCGTCGATCACCCCCGCAGGGATGGTCACCTGATAACTGCGGCCGTCCAGCGTGATCGAACGCCGACCGCCCCGATAGGCTTCCTCGACAGTCAGCTCGAGCTCGGCCCGCTGGTCGGCACCGGGAATCGGTCCGAATCCGCCGCTGCCACCGAAGAAATCACCGAAGAGATCTTCGATATTGACGCCGCTGCGGCCGCCGACGCCCTGACCGAAGCGCACCCTGGTGCCGGACGGCGCGTCGGCACGGAAGCCGCCGAACCCCGCGCCGACCCGCTCGTCGTAATCCTCGGGCACCCGGCGGAAGTCTTCACCGAATCGGTCGTAGCGTTTCCGGGTGTCCGGGTCGGAGAGTACGTGATAAGCCTCGTTGAGCTCCTTGAACCGATCCTCGGCGCCGGGGGCGGAGTTGACGTCGGGATGGTATTTGCGCGCCAACGTCCGAAACGCTTCCTGGATCTGCTCGTGGGTCGCATCGCGCGACACCCCGAGAAGCTCGTAATAGTCCTGCGCCACAGCGCTTTCACTCCTCGCGGCCGCTGACGACCACGGATGCCGGCCGGAGCTGCTGGGATCCCTTTCCATAACCCGGGCGCAGGACCCCAAGCACGGTTCCTGGTGCACTGCCGCCGTTGTTGGTCACGTTAACCACTTCGTGTCGCTCCGGGTCGAACGGCACACCTGTCTCGGTGTCTCGCGGGTAGCCGAGGTTGTTCAGCACCTGCACCGCCTGGTCGAGGATGGCTCGCACGCCGGCGATCACCGAGTCGGCATCGCCTCCCGAATGGTTCAGTGCCCTTTCCAGATTGTCGACGACGGGAAGCCAGGCCCCTGCTACGTTGGACCGTTCGAGTTTGCGCTCGCGGTCGAGTTCCCGGGCATACCGCTTGCGCAGGTTGTCCAGGTCGGCAAGTGCGCGGCGCCAGCGATCCTCGAGCCTCGCCAGCTCGGTATCCGAGTTACTTTGCGGGCCAACGGTTTCAGACGATGGATCAGCCGGCGTTTCGACTGGGGCGTCGCCGCTCTCCTGAGTTGTCGACTGCTCTGCGGGGGTGCCCACGGTGGTTCAGCTCCGATCGAATTCGGCGTCGACCACGTCGTCGTCAGCTGCCTGCGAACCATGGCCGTTACCGGCGCTGTCGCCGTTTCCCGCGGTTGCCGGCGCCGGTTGCAGCCCGTAGAGCACCTGCTGCAGTTCCGCCGTCAGCGATTGCACCCGCTCCGGTGGCGCCTCCTCTTTGATAGCCTGCCGCGCGTCGCCCACCAGCATCTCGGCGCGCGCCCGCTCGTGCGGCGGCGCCGACTCGCCCAGCTGGGCAAGCTTTCGCTCTACCTGGTAGGCAACCGAATCGAGTTCGTTGCGTGCCTCGACCGCCTTGCGTAACTGCTCGTCTTCGCGGCGGTTCGCCTCGGCATCCGAGACCATCCGCTCCACTTCGGTTTTGTCCAGGTTCGACTGCTCGCTGATCGTGATGCTCTGCTCGGCGCCGGTGTCTTTATCCCGTGCCGTCACGTTCAAGATGCCGTTGGCGTCGATGTCGAAGGTGACCTCGACTTGCGGCTCACCCCGCGGCGCCGGGCGGATGTTGTCCAACTTGAACCTGCCCAGCACGCGGTTGTCTCTGGCCAGCTCACGCTCGCCCTGCAGCACAACGACATCGACTGCGGGCTGGCTGTCTTCGGCAGTGGTGAACACCTCGCTACGCCGGGCCGGGATCGTCGTGTTGCGTTCGATGAGCTTGGTCATCACCCCGCCGCGGGTTTCCACTCCCAGCGACAGCGGTGTGACGTCGAGCAGTAAAACATCGGACACCTCACCCTTGAGCACACCGGCCTGGACCGCGGCCCCCAGCGCGACCACCTCGTCCGGGTTGACGCTCATATTGGGGTCCTTGCCGCCGGTGAGGCGACGGACCAACCCCTGGACGGCGGGGATACGAGTCGACCCGCCGACCAGGAGGACCTCGTCGATGTCGTTCGCCGTGACCTTGGCGTCGTCCATCGCCTGCTTCACCGGACCCATGCAACGTTCCACCAGATCGGCCGCGAGATCCTCGAACTTCGACCGCATGATTGTCGTCGTCAGATGCTTCGGACCGCTCGCGTCAGCGGTGATGAAGGGCAGGTTCACCTGAGTCTGCGCAACCGAGGACAGCTCGACCTTGGCCTTCTCGGCCGCTTCGAACAGCCGCTGCAACGCCTGCGGATCCTTGCGCAGGTCGATGTTGTTGTCACGTTGAAATTCGTCGGCCAGGTAGTCGACCAGTCGGCGGTCGAAGTCATCGCCACCCAGGTGTGAATCTCCAGCGGTGGCACGAACCTCGACCACGCCGTCGCCCACGTCCAGCAGGCTGACATCGAACGTGCCGCCGCCCAGGTCGAAGACCAGCACGGTCTCGTGGCCTTTCTTGTCCAATCCGTAGGCCAGCGCCGCGGCGGTGGGCTCGTTGATGATGCGCAGCACCTGCAGGCCGGCGATCCGCCCGGCGTCCTTGGTGGCGTTGCGCTGGGAATCGTTGAAGTACGCCGGAACAGTGATCACCGCTTCCTTGACCCGCTCGCCCAGGAACTTGCTGGCGTCGTCGACGAGCTTGCGGAGCACCTGTGCGCTGATCTCCTCCGGCGCGTATTTCTTACCGCGTACGTCGAAACGGACAGCATCGCCGTCGCCTTTGACGACGTCGAAGCTGACCGCTTTGGCCTCTTCCGAGATTTCGTCGAAGCGCCGGCCGATGAACCGTTTTGCCGAATAGATGGTGCCCTTGGGATTCATGATCGATTGCCGTCTGGCAAGTTGGCCGACGAGGCGTTCACCGCTTTCGGTGAAAGCCACCACAGACGGTGTAGTTCGGGCACCCTCGGCGTTGGGGATGACGATCGGCTCGCCGCCCTGCCAGGCCGCGATCACCGAGTTGGTCGTACCGAGGTCGATTCCTACTGCAGTTGCCATTGCTTTTCCCTCTAGTTTGTGCTGCCACTCAGCAGCGGCCTTGCGCGGTCAGCCTGGTCGACATCGGCACCACCCAGGGTGAAAATGCTTACGTCACAAGGGCGGACAACGCGTGTCGGCATAGTTGTCGAAGTAGCTAAGCGCTAACGGGTTGTCTGACTTCGGATTTCGCGTCAACGGCGTGCGGCGTTTCCGTCGATCGGTCGATTTCTACCTTGCGGGGCTTGCTCGCCTCCGAAACCGGAATTGTCAGCGTCAGCACGCCGTGGTCATACTTCGCCGTTAGCTTGTCCGGATCGAGGTTGTCCCCGAGAAAAAGCTGCCGACGGAACTCGCCCTGCGGCCTCTCGTCGATGATCACCTCGTCGCCCGCCTGCCGCAAAGGTTGGCGACGCGCGCTCAGTTCAATGACGTTGCGTTCGACGGTGACATCTACGTCTTCCTGGTTCACGCCCGGCACATCAATGGCGACGATGAACTGGTCACCACGCCGGAAGGCTTCCATCGGCATTGTTCGTGGCGTCCGAGCGCTTGTCAGCGCCTGATCGGCGAGCCGGTCGAGTTCGCGGAACGGGTCGAATCGCATGAGAGTCATTGCGTCTCCTTAAATTGTGAGTGTTCGGGGGCACAAGCCGGGTGGGTCAAGCCCACATCGGGTACGCCTCTACGCAGTTAGCCTTCCAATCGGATTGCGTTTGCGCGTGCGCCCAGCGGGGTGAAAACCGACGAGCGGATTCGTCCTGCCAGCACAAGTCACCGTCCAGAGCCGGACGAGCCCCAATCGCGCTGGCGGTCTTACTGGTGGCGACGAGACCGGTTCGGCCTCCGGGCGATCCACGACGATGAGTCTCAGGTGTTGCCGAGCAGGTCGCGCAGCATTGGCACCGAGATCACCGCGACGGCGCGGGACCAGTAGTCGCCCACATAGACACGCTCTCCGTCTGGGCTGACCGCCATCGCCTCGGGATGGCTGAGCACGTCGAGGGTCGCGGTGATCGCGTTGGTGATGGTATCGATCACCGAGATCGTGCCGTCGCCGAAATTGGCGCTGTAGGCGTGCTTTCCGTCGGGACTGAGCTGCAAACCTCTGGGGAGGTCGCCCGAGACGAGATCGCATGCGTCAGCAGTCGTCGTGTCGATCGCGGTCAGTGAATGCTCATTGCCCACATAGACACGGGTGCCGTCCGGGGTGAACATCATGCCGAGCGGAGCGTCCCGCAGGCCGACCGCGGTAACGGCGCCGGACGCCACGTTGACCATCGAGACCGAACGCGTGTCGTAGTGTGTGATGGACAGGAGGGTGCCGTCCGGACTCACGGCTGCTGTCTCCGGACAAGCGCCGACCGCGATGGCGTCGGCGACGGTACCGCTCGCGACATCGATGATAGTCAGCCGGCCCGCCGGATACTGATAATAGGTGCGGCGGTCGTATGAAACCGCGTACAGCAGAGTCCCGGCAGGGCTGATCGCAAGTCCGGCGACATCGTTGATGGGTATCTTGAAAACCGTTGTTCCACTGGCAATGTCGATTGCCGCCACTACGTCAGCGTCCCTTCTTCCGGAGGCCTGGCGATGGACAGCGTAGACATAGCGTCCGTCCGGGCTGACCACCACATCCGGAACACACCGGTCTTGCAGGGTTTTCACGGTGTAGGCGTCGGTATCGACGACCGATACCGACCCCCCGCGCTGACTGACAATCAATTGTTTGCCGTCGGCCTCCATCAGCAGGTTTTTCGGATGATCGGGCAGCGGAATACTGGCCACCACGCGGTGCTCACGGTTGAGGACCGCGACCGACTTGGATAGCGCAACATAGGCATGGTCGCCGTTGCGACTCACGGCGATGCCGTGGACATGGCCTATGACCGGGATCGTTGAAATAGCGGCTTTCATCGGTTTGCCGTCGTGGGTGTCAATGGCGGGCTGCCGATCCAGCCCCTGGCAAACGTGAACCGGCCGAAGGGCATCTGTACCGCCGGCAATCCGCTCGACAACCCCGATTCCGGCGGGGAGGCGACGAGTCACGGCTTCCCCTAGCGCGCAGCAAGAAGTGGTATCGGTCGGCGCTACCCCAACGAACTCAGACGTCGGAGAAACGCCAACATTGAAGGAGTCTGGCAGTCGGAGATGACCTGCGCGTGCGCCCGATGGGCCGAAAACAACGGTGCGAGCTGCCCCGCCAGGGGTAGGGGGAACCGTAAAGATTATGCAAGAGGCGAAACTGCACCCGCCACTAAGCCGCGACCTCGACTACGCTGATCAAGTCTCGTTGATAGGGGGGCGGTGTCTCCTAGTATCGCGTTGGGAGTGAACGGCCTCGAGGCCCAGGTGGGCGATCACATCTGCGGCCTCTATGCAGGCCAGTCCCAACGCGACCAGGTGGTGATCCCGTTCCTGGAGGAGGGGCTGACCGCAGGCGATAAATGCATCTGCGTGTTCGATGAAACCGATCCGGCCAAGATTTTCAAGAAGCTCGGGCACAACGTGGCTACGTCCGCTACATCCGCCAAACAGCTCGAAGTGATCCGGGCGGCTGATTTGTATCTGCGGTCAGGCCGATTCTGCGCCGACGAGATCATCGGCTCATGGAAAGCCGCAATCGCGGATGCCATGTACGACGGGCGGTTCGACCTTGTGCGCGCGGTCGAGACCTGGTCGCGGCGAGACGTTGTGCCTGACATGCACGAGTTGCTCCTGCTGGAGTCTGAAATGAACCGGTACCTGCCGCTTTACCCGCAGGTCGTCGTTTGTCTATACGACATCGACCGTTTCGGCGCCGGAATCATCGTCGATCTGCTCAAGACACACCCCCGCATGCTGGTTAGCGGCATGCTGATCGAAAACCCGTATTTTCTGACACCCGATGAACTCCTGGCTGGCGCAGCAAGCGACCTAGTACCCGATGAACCCGCGGCCGGGTCCGACTCCGACACGGAGATTGCCGAGGCAGCGAAATGGTACTTCGAAGAGACGACTGGCTCGACATAGCGCGCAAGGTCGACTGGACCCCCCGCTACGTCGATGAACGCAGCCTCTTTCCTGAACAAATCAGCGGCCGCCCGTGGCTGGCCCATGAGGCCTGGCAGGGCTGGAGCGAGGCCTACCGCACCACCTACCGGGAGTATGTGGCTAATCAACGGGAAAAAGACGCGGCCGTCCTCGGAGTACGTGCGGCACTGTCGAAGCCACGGCTGGTCGACGAACTCGACCCGGGTTGGCTGGAGTTGGTCAAATTTCACAACGGTGCGATCGCTCTGGCTGAGTATGCCGGCGCGATCGCCGAGTTGCGCATGGCTCGGTTCGGCCGTGATAGCGCCTGGCGGATGATGGCGACCCTCGGCGCGCTCGACGAGATCCGCCATACCCAGATTCCGCTGCTAATCGGCAGCGACTTGCTCTCGCACGACGGGAATTTCGACTGGACGCACAAGGCCTACCACACCAACCAATGGGTCATTCTTGCCGCACGGCACCTTTTTGACGACATGTTCCTCGCGGCCGACGCCCTCGACCTCGCCATCCAGCTCAACTTCGTCTTCGAGACGGGCTTCACCAACCTGCAATTCATGGCCATGGCGGCCCTGGCCGATCGCGCCCACCACCATCTATTCGAAAAGACGCTGGCAAGCATTCAGACCGACGAGGCCCGCCA
>NZ_DATNJW010000318.1:0-4584 GCF_035603715.1 Mycobacterium sp.
CTCCAGATCCCGATACCGGTGAGGTCCATCGGGCCACCCTACTGCCGCTCCAACTCCGGGTAGTCCGGTACTGGCATCGAGTCGTGCAGCCGCACGCCCTTGGTGTTCAGCCTCGCGACGGAGCGGGTGAACGGTGTCGGCAGCGACGACACCAACTGCACACCACGGGTGACGGCCCACACCCCGACGGCGGAGCCGGGAAGCAGGGTTCGGGCGGTGCCACGCGCGAAGACCCGGCTGCGGCTGACGCTGTCGGCCATCTCCTGCTGGTAGGCGGCGAACGCGCGCAGATGATCCCCGCTCGCGGCGATGAGTTCGCGGGCCAGCACGTAGGCGCCGATAACCGCGAGGCTGGTGCTGCCACCCACCGCAGGCCCGGGACAGTACCCGGCATCACCGACCAGCGTGACTCGTCCCCGTGACAAGATGCCCAGTGCCAATTGACTTATCGAATCGAAGTAGAAGGAGGGCGTATGGCCGACTTCGGCCAGCCAGCGGTCTGCCTGCTCGGCCAACCCGCCCAGCGCATCGCACAGTAACTCCTTCTGCCGCAGCGTGTCTCGGTAGTGATAGTCCAGCTCGGTCTTGCTCCGGAACATGAAAAGCGCCCGGGCGTCGTCAAGATGCTGCGCGGTGTAGATGCCCGCCATCCGCCCAACGCCGGCGTGGAGGATCATCTCGCCCTCGGGCGCAAGCGATTTAGGCACCGACACCACCGCGAGGTATCCACCGATGAACCGGGTGAGCCCCGCCTCCTCACCGAACACCAGGCGCCGGACATTCGAGTGCAGCCCGTCGGCCCCGACGATGACGTCGAACCTGCGCGTCGCCCCCTGTTCGAACGTCACCTCGCCGTCGTGAGAGATGGCCGTGATCGAGTCGCCGAACACATACTCGATGTGCTCGCGGCCGGCGTCGTAATACGCCTCGCTGAGATCGTCGCGCATGATCTCGACGTGCTGGTCGGATGCCGCGGCGACGATCTTGGTGAGGTCGACCGGCGCCGGGTGACTCCTGCCCTCGCGGTACAGCGTTAACCGATCCGTTCCGGTGGCGAGCGATTCGATGCGCGGCAGGACGCCCATCTTCGCCGAAATCTCCATCGACGGACGGAACAAGTCGACGGCGTGGCCGCCGGTCTTTCGTAGCGCCGGTGCGCGCTCGACGACGGTGACGTCGAAACCGCCGCGTGCGAGCCAATACGCCAGCACGGGCCCGGCGATGCTGGCACCCGAGATGAGGATCCGCATCAGACCTCCCTACGGCCTGCCCGTCTCGTATCTTCGCCGGGCTAGAGTCCGAGGTTATGCGATTCGGATTTTTCATCCCGCAAGGCTGGCGAATGGATCTGGTCGGCATCGACGTCGACCAGCACTGGGCGGTCATGCGCGATCTGGCTACCTACGCCGACGACAGTGCCTGGGACTCGGTATGGGTCTACGACCACTTCCACACCGTGCCGATGCCGACCGGCGAAGCCACCCACGAGGCATGGTCGCTGATGTCGGCGTATGCGGCGACGACGTCGCGGGTCAAGCTCGGCCAGATGTGTACGGCCATGAGCTACCGCAATCCCGTCTACCTCGCCAAAGTCGCCGCGACCGCCGACATCATCTCCGGTGGTCGCATCCAGATGGGCATCGGCGGTGGCTGGTATGAACACGAGTGGCGGGCATACGGTTACGGGTTTCCGTCGGCCGGCGAGCGATTGGGACGGCTCGACGAGGGCGTCCAGATCATGCGCGACGCCTGGCGGGACGGAAAGGTCAGCTTTGCCGGAAAGCACTATCAGGTTGACGGCGCGATCGTGGCACCGAAGCCGTTGCAGAACAATGGGATTCCGCTGTGGATCGCCGGCGGTGGCGAAAAAGTAACCTTGCGCATCGCCGCGAAATACGCGCAGTACACCAACTTCACTGGCGAATCCGAGGGCTTTGCGCACAAATCCGAAGTGCTCGCCACGCATTGCCGGGACGTGGGTACCGACTTCGACGCCATCGTGCGCTCGGTCAACATCAATGCAACCCTCGGCACCTCGCAGGCCGATGTCAAAGACCGGCTGCAGCGCATCCGGGACCGGATGATCGGCTATGTCCCGGAAGCGGCGGCCGACGCGATGATCGCCAGCGGCAGCGGGCCGGATTCGGCCACCGGCACCACGGAACAGGTGATCGAGCGGCTGGAAAATCTGCGCAGCCTGGGCTGCGAGTACGTGATCTGTTACTTCCCGGAGGCCGCCTACGACCGTTCCGGCATTGAGCTGTTCGAACGGGAAGTGATTCCGGCGCTGAGCTAAACGTCGGTGGTGGTGTAGCGCGTCTTGACCGGCGGCGCGGCCAGCAGCGGGGGTAGTTGCGTGACCTTGCCTTCTCCGGCGCGAAACGCTCGGTAGGCCTCGTCGTGCTCGACCGAATCCCAAACTTCGTAGATGATCCAGTGCGCTTCGTCGTCCGCGTCGACGAGCACGTCGGTTTGCAGGTTCCCGTCGAACGCCCGGGTGTCTTGCAACGTCCGCCCCATGAGTTCGCGCCCTGCGCCGACCTCTTCGGGCTTGAACCTGAGCTCCAGTAATACCGTGACCGCCATCGTCATCTCCTCGTGTCGTCAGGTGGTGCTCACCGAGAGCACACCGTTGAACCTACGGTCGACCCATTTGACGAAGTCGGGCGCCTCCGGAATCTGGTCCGCGGTCGCGAACAGGTCAGCGAGCCGTTGCTCGGCGGCCACCACCTTGTCATCCAGCGGCACCGGCAACCGCCGGATCCGGCTCTGTGCCAGCGCGGAGATAGTGACGTTCAAACCTACTGCGGCTGAATACTTCTCGGCCCACTGCTCGGGGTTGGCCCGCGCCCACTGGGCCGCCCGTTCGTAACGGAGCAGCAGATCGGACAACGCCGCATTGCGTTTCGGATCGGTCAGCGCTTTCACCGACGCGCTGCCGAACTGATAGCCGTTGTCCGCGGATCCGATACTGCGCACCTTCAGCGTCAGATTGGCTTGCGCCGTATAGGGATCCCAGATCACCCAGGCGTCGCCCTGTCCGTTGGCGAATGCGGACAGCGCATCGGCGGGCTGCAGAAACACCAGCTTGACGTCTTTCGGCTTGAGCCTTGCGTCGGCCAGGTGTTCGAGCACGTTGGCGTGGGCGGCGCTGCCCTTGGCCACCAGGATGGTCTTGCCCGCCAGATCGTGGACCGTCGCGATCGGCGAGTTGGTGCGCACCAGGATCTGCTCACCGGACCCCGCGCCGTCCCACACGGAAACCACCCGGGTCTTGGAGTTGGCCGCCGCGCCGAAGACCGGCGGTGTGTTGCCGGTGATCGCGAAATCGATGCGGCCCGCGTTCAACGCCTCGATCTGCGGTGGGCCTGACGTGAACGTGGAGAACTCGACGCGAAACGGCAGGCCGTCCAGGGCGTGCGCGGCGCGCAGCAGCGCTTCGGTGCCGCCTTTCTGGTCACCGATGTGCAGGGTCAATCCAGCCAGCTCCGCGGGCGGCACGGCCGCCGGCACCCCGATGGGTTGCGGTCCCTGAGATCGGGAGACGCACGCAGCCACCGTAGCGGTCAGTACTAGCAGGATGCCGAGGTGAAAGGCAGTGCGCTGCATGACCTTAGCCGTCAATGTCGAACGCCGAGCTTGTCGAGTAGGTCGGCACGGTACTCATCGTGCTTGGCGGTGCGCTCCGACGGTGTGGGCCGCGGAGATTCGATGGTGATGGAGTGGGCGACGCGGCCTTGCTCGAGGACCAGCACCCGGTCGGCCAGTTCGATCGCCTCATCCACGTCATGGGTGACCAGCAGGACGCCGAACCCGTGCCTGCGCCACAAGTCGAGCAGCAACGCCCGCATGGACAGCCGGGTGAGCGCGTCCAGCGCGCCGAACGGCTCGTCGAGCAGCAGCAGCTCCGGTTCGGCCACCAGTGCGCGCGCCAGCGAAACCCGTTGCGCCTGACCGCCGGACAATGTCAGCGGCCACGACTGGGCGTGGTCGGTAAGACCGATCTCGGCAAGGGCCAGTTCGCTGCGGGACCGGGCCGCCTCGGGGGACAGCCTGGTGCGGGTGAGCCCGTACTGCACGTTGGTCAGCACGTCGCGCCACGGGAAGAGCCGCGGCTCCTGAAAGGCGACCGCAGGAGCGCCGCTGACCTCCCGGTTGCCGGCGTGGTCATCGGAAAGGCCTGCCAGCACTCGCAATACGGTCGACTTGCCGCATCCGCTGCGACCGACCAACGCGACGATCTCGTTCGCCCGCACCTCCAGCGAGACGTCGTCGAGGACTCGTCGGTTGCCGTAGAACTTGTCGACGTTGCTGAGCTTGCCGACGACGGCGGTCTGCCGGTCGGAGGTGATGGTCATACGCGGTGCCTCAGGGCTCGATGTTCCAGGGCTCGGACGCCGGCGTCGGTGACGATGCCCAGCAACGCATAGACGGCCAGGCAGAAGATGATGATGTCGATCCGCACGAAGTCGCGCGCGTTGTTGATCAAGAAGCCAATGCCCTTGTCCGCGTTGATCTGCTCCGCGACGATCAGTGTCAGCCATGCGATGGCCAACGACTGCCGGAGTCCGACCAGCACCTGCG
>NZ_DATNJW010000319.1:0-5237 GCF_035603715.1 Mycobacterium sp.
AGCCCTTCTGGTGGGCGCACTTCGACCGGCTCAACTACCCGGCTGACGAATGGGCCGATGACACCGACGTCTTCATGGTGAGCGACGCAACAATCGCCGTCGATTGGGACAAGCCACCACGCGCGCAGAAGTTGCAGCGACGGGCACGGCTGACCGGTGAATTGGCGCGCGGCGCACTCAACCACGACGTCTTCGCGCTCTACGAGGCGCCGGCGCCGCCGGGCCTGACCGACAACCCTGATCGACGTGCTGCCGGCCGCGCCACTGTCCTCGAGGCCGACGATTGGGCCGCGCCGACCGAGGTGATCGTCCTCGAACGAGTACCCAAGGACGGCAATACTTTTCATCAATTCCCGTTCGCACTCACCCCCGGGCAGCCGATTTCGACGACACCGCTTCGGGATTCGATCGAATGCACCGCCGCCAACCTCGCTGCCGGACTGCCGCAACTGCCCCGCACCGCACTGCTCGACATTCTGTTACGACGCGCGCCTCGGACCCGCAGCGGCGCGGCACTGGCCAGGGCCGGCGAAGCCAGCGACGCCATCACGGCCGCGCTGCTCGACTTGGACTCGTCGTACGTGGCGGTGCACGGACCGCCGGGAACCGGCAAGACGTACACCGGCGCGCAGGTCATCGCGCGACTGGTCGCCGAGCACGGCTGGCGCATCGGTGTTGTCGCGCAATCGCACGCCGTGGTGGAGAACCTGCTCGACTGTGCGATCGATGCCGGCATCGATCCAGTGCGCGTCGCAAAGAAGCGATCCGAGCGCGAAGAAGTCCGCTGGCAACAGATCAACGAGCAGGAGTACGCCGCATTCATCGCCGGCACGGCGGGATGCGTGATCGGCGGCACCGCGTGGGACTTCGCCAACCCGACCCGCGTTTCGCGCGGCAGCCTGGATCTGCTGGTGATAGATGAGGCCGGCCAGTTCTGTTTGGCCAACACCATTGCCGTGGCATCGGCTTCAGCGAACCTACTGCTGTTGGGCGACCCGCAACAGTTGCCGCAAGTCAGCCAGGGCACACATCCCGAGCCAGTTGACGGATCTGCGCTGGGCTGGCTGGTCGAAAACCACCGCACGTTGCCCGCGGAGCGTGGCTACTTCCTGGACCGCACACACCGCATGCATCCGGCGGTGTGCGCATCGGTGTCGGCGCTGGCGTACGAAGGCCGATTGCAGTCGCACGACATCACCGCCGCGCGCCGCCTCGACGGATATCCACCCGGGGTGCGGGTCCTTCCGGTCCGCCACGAGGGCAACGCAACCGAGAGCCCAGAGGAAGCCGAGGCCATCGCGGCACAGATCACGCTGCTGCTCGGCTCGACATGGACCGATGAGCACGGCGCCCGGCCGTTGGCACCCGCGGATGTGCTTGTGCTGGCGCCTTACAACGCGCAGGTGGTCTTGCTGCGGCAGCGACTGGCAACCGCTGGGCTCGGCGAGGTAAAAGTCGGGACCGTCGACAAGTTTCAGGGTGCGCAAGCACCGGTGGTGCTCATTTCGATGACGGCGTCGTCGGTCGCGGACATTCCACGGGGAATTCCCTTCCTGCTCAACCGAAACCGGCTGAATGTGGCGATCAGCCGCGCACAGTATGCGGCAGTGATCGTCCGCGCCGAGGCGTTGACCGATTACCTGCCCGCCGCGCCCTCGGGCTTGGTGGAGCTGGGTGCATTCCTGGCGTTGACGGCCGCCGATACGCCTGTCGTCGTCGCTGCGGCAACCGGCTAGTACGAGTGTCGCCCCCGGCCGGGTGAGTCGTCCGGATTCGCGCGGTGGTGCCGGTTGCGGGGCGGCGACGGCTCGGGCGGCGGTGAGAACTCCTCCATCGGCCGGAAGTGCTGCTCGTCGTCCACATGAAACCCATTGTGGGCGAATCCAATTGGCTCGTCTTCCGAGACCGGCTCGTCATCGTCGAGCAGGCTGCGCCACGATTCGACCGGTGCGCTGTGCCAGTTCTCGGCCGGCGCCGGTCGCGGATGCTCGATCCGGACGGTCAGCGGTTCGGTGCGAGGCTCGGGGCCGCGGGCCGGTCGGCTTGACGCGCGCGAGGGCGGTGCGCTGCGCGCCGGCGAAAGGGTGTACTCGACGTAGTCGTCGTCATCGTCGAAGCCGTCACGGAAGCCGTCGAACTCACTGGCGAAACCGTCTGCGGCACTGGGCCTTACCCGCACCCGCCGGGTCGGAATGTCAGGGCTGTCGGATCCCGCCTCGTCAGTTGTGGGCGCCACAGGTCTCGACGGTCCGCCGAGCAGGAAAAGTGCCGCCCCGATCCCGAACAGCGCGATGAACGCCGGAAGCAACATCGACTGCGACATCGCGGCGGCGAAGGGCTCGCGCAAGAACGCCGGCATCTGCAAGGTCATGCCGCCACCGCCCGGCGGACCCGAGGCACCGTCGGGCATCAGCGGCAATTCCGAGGTGATGCGCGATGTCATGAACGAGGCCATGCCGGCGCTGCCCAACACGGCCCCGACCTGACGGGTCGCGTTGAACACGCCAGAACCGGCGCCGGCGAACTGCGGCGCCAGGTTTCGGGTCGCGGTAGCGGTCAACGGCGCCCAGATGAACGCCATCGCCACACCCAAGACAAAGAACGGCAGAACCAGTTCCCAGATCGCGGTGGACGGCGTCATCACGATCGAGAGCCAGGTGAGGCCGATCGCCAGTGCCGAGAAGCCGAATCCGACGACGGGCTGCGGATGGGCCCGGTCGACCATCCTGCCGACGAACGGCGCGAGCACACCGCTGGTGATCGCCATCGGTGCGGTCAACAGGGCCGAGCGGGTGGGCGACAAGCCGCACACCGCTTGCGCATAGAACATCAACGGCAAGATCATCGCGGTGGCGGCAAAAGCGATCACCACCGCCGCGACATTGGACAGGCTGAAGTCGCGGTCGCGGAAGATATCGAGCGGAATCAGCGGCTCTCGGGTGCTGACCGACTGCCAGTAGACAAACGCCGTCATGAAGCCGATGCCCGCGACCAGCACCGCCCAGATCCACGGCGCCCAATGGCTGGACTGCCCTTCCTGCAGGGAGAAGACGATCAAGAACATCCCCACGCCGGACAACCCCACCCCGACCAGGTCGAAGCGGTGGCGCTGGGTGGGCAGATCGGGGATCAGCCATACCGCCAGCCCCAGACCGATCAGCCCGATCGGCACGTTGACGAAGAAAATCCAGGCCCAGCCCAGCGCGTCGACCAGCACCCCGCCGGCCAGCGGTCCGACCAATGTGGCCACGCCCGCGGTGGCACCCCACACGCTCATCGCCACCCCGCGGCGATCGGGCGGGAAGATGCGGGTGATCAACGACAGCGTCTGAGGACTCATCACTGCGGCGCCGAGCCCCTGCGCCACCCGGGCGGCGATCAGCATCCCGATCGTGCCGGACAGGCCGCACCACAGCGACGCGGCGGTGAAGATCGCCAGGCCGACCACGTAGAGGTTCTTCGGACCGAACCGGTCGCCGAGTCGACCGGACACCAGCAGCGGAACCGCATACGCGAGAAGGTAGGCGCTGGTCACCCAGATGACGGTGTCGTAGCTGGTGCCGAGCTTGACCATGATGCTGGGATTGGCGACCGCGACGATCGTCGAGTCCAGCAAAATCATGAAAAAGCCGACCATCGTCGCCCACAACGCGTTCCAGGGGTTCACGTCGTCGGCGCGCTTTGCCGCCGCGCCCCTCGGGCTACCGCCACTGGGTCGCCCGCGACCAGTCGCCGTGGTCATATCCCTACCTCATCCTGGCTCAGCACAGTGTTGCCGGACACCGTCAGGCGCCGCTGCGGACCGCCGGATCGCATCGAGTCGGCAAAGCTTCGCAACCAGGACAGCTCGGCCTGCGTCGTCGCCAGCAAGTACTCGAATGCCAGCAGATATCCGGCGGGCGTGACGCTGGCATCCCGAAACGCCATGATCTCGGCCGCCCGGGCCTCCAGCGCCCCGACACGGTCGTCAACTGCGTCCGCCGCGGCGTCTCCACCCAGAGTATCGATCTCGGCGAGTGCGACCGCGAACTGCGGAAACTCATAAGCCGGCACGGCGATCAGCTGGCCCACCCGATCGGCGAGCGCCTCAGCGCCGGCGTCGGTGATCTCGTAGATGGCTCGCTCCGGCCGCTTACCATCCCGCGACGTCGCCGCCCGGCGGATCAGTTTCTCCTCCGTCAACCGGTCGACGACGTGATACAGCGAGCCCGGCCGCACCTTGACGATGCGGTCCGCGTGCCGTTCAACCAGGGTCTGAAACATTTCGTAGCCGTGCATCGGGCGCCCGCGTAGCAGCCCGAGCACTGAGATACCCAAAGCGGTGAGCTGGTAGGCCATCGACTGTCCGTCTAGCTTGGCGGGCCGCCCCGGCTCGTCGTTGGGCCGGGCGTGACCCCGCGTCGTCGTCCACGTGTCTATGCCGGATTATTCCTAATGGACTATTCGCTGCGACGCCTGCCCCCACCTTTGCCGGCACCGGCGTTAGCCTGAAAGCACGTCACTGCCCGCACCCGAGCCGGGCAATTAGACCGGAGGCATTCATGAGCGCCCGACGGACCCGATCATCGGCCGACTCGCTGCCCGCCACCCCCGAGGGGAAGCCCAAGAGGTCGGCACGGGCACTAGCCAGCATCATCGAGCGCAGTTCTCGCATTCAGGGCCCCCTTGCGACCGCGTACGTGGACAGGCTGCGCCGCGCGGATCCTGGCGCCGGCCCCGCCACAATCGTCGCGAAGCTGGAGAAGCGATACGTGGCCGCCGTGACGGCCAGCGGCGCAGCGGTCGGGTCGACCGCCGTGCTGCCGGGGTTGGGCACACTGGCCGCGTTGTCCGCAGCCGCCGGTGAGACGGCGGTGTTCCTGGAGGCCACCGCCTTCTACGCGCTGGCAGTCGCGTCGGTGCACGGCGTTCTCACCGAAGACCGGGAGCGGCGACGCGCACTGGTGCTGTCGGTATTGGTCGGTGACGACAGCAAGCAGGCGATGTCCGAACTGATCGGCGGGGGCCGGACCAGTGGGGCGTGGCTGTCGGAGGGAGTGGCATCGCTGCCGATGTCGTCCTTGTCACAGCTGAATTCGCGGTTGCTCAAGCGGGCTGTCCGGCGGTTCACGCTGCGGCGCAGCGCGCTGCTCTTCGGCAAGATGCTGCCGGTCGGGATCGGCGCCGTTATCGGCGCCGTCGGCAACCGACTGGCGGGCAAGAAGATCGTGCGTAACGCCCGCAACGCGTTCGGTGAG
>NZ_DATNJW010000320.1:0-3447 GCF_035603715.1 Mycobacterium sp.
CCGACACCATCTGCGGCCTCGAACACCCGGACGGTCAAGCCGTCGCTGCGCATCCGGTGTAGCGCGTACAGGCCGGCGAAACCTGCCCCTACCACCACCACGTCAACATCCCGGGTCATACCGCCGACGGTACGGGGTCAACGGCGGCGGGGGCGGCGATCGTCCCGCTGTGCGGGAATTGCCGCCCCGAAGCAACAACCAGTGTGGTTGCCTGATCGCATGCCGGCCGCAGACCAGGGCGAAGCCTGGAATCACCAGGTCGACTTCGTGGTCGTCGGCAGTGGCTGCGGAGGTCTCACCGCGGCGCTGACCGCCAACGCCGGCGGTCTGGACACACTGGTCATCGAAAAGGCGGGTGTCTACGGCGGCAGCACGGCGCTCTCCGGCGGGAACATCTGGATCCCCAACAACCCGACCCTCAAGCGAGAAGGCTTGGCCGATTCCCGCGACGACGTACGCCGCTACCTTGATGCCGTCGTCGGCGGCCGGGCGCCCGCGGCCAACATTGACGCGTTCATCGACAACGGACCGCGGACCATGGAGTTCCTCGAGCACACCAGCCCGCATCTGCGATTCCAATGGTGCACCGGCTATTCGGACTATCACCCGGAGATGCCTGGTGGACGCGCCCGCGGACGCACCATCGAGCCGCTGCCGTTCGACCTGAAGAAACTGGACGACGACGAGCAGTGGCTGCGGCCCGCCGCGCTGGCCACCCCCGGCGGATTATTCGTCACCTCAAAGGAATTCGCCCGGCTCAACATGGTGATGCGCACCTGGTCGGGACGCCGTGCCGCCCTGCAGACCGTCGGCAGAGCTGTCAAAAGCATTGTGCTGCGCCGACATATGGACACCCTGGGCCGGGCTCTGATCGGGCGCCTCCGGCTCGCCGCCAAGGAGGCGGGCATTCCGTTGTGGCTGAATACGCCGCTGCACTCCCTGATCACCGACGACACCGGTGCCGTTGTCGGCATTCATGCTCAGTGCGGCGGCGACGTGATCCGCATCCGGGCGCGCAAGGGAGTCCTGTTAGCTGCCGGGGGTTTTGAGCACAACGGCGAGATGCGAAAGCATTTCCTTCGGGACGGCGGCAAGGACAACTACAGCGCAGGCTCGCCCGACAACACCGGCGACGGGATCACAGCGGGCCAGGCCGTGGGCGGTGCAGTCGATTTGATGGACGACGCCTGGTGGATGCCGGCGTTCAAGCGGCCCGACGGCGTGATGAGTGTGCTGGTCTCCGAGCGGTCGATTCCCCGTTCGATCATCGTCAACCAGACCGGCCGGCGCTTCGTGAACGAGGCGGCGCCGTATGTCACGTTTGTGCACCAACAGCTCGCCGGCGGACATGATCCGATTTGGTTCGTCTTCGACCGGAAAGCCAAAAACCGCTATCAATTCGGCGGCGTGATGCCAGGCCAGAAATTCCCCGACGACTGGTTCGCGTCAGGGCTGATGCATCGCGCGGACACACTCGATGCGTTGGCCGCGTCGATCGGCGTGCCCGCGTCGTCGCTACGCGAAACCATCGACAGATTCAACGGATTCGCGCACGACGGCAATGACGGCGATTTCGGGCGGGGCGACAGTGCCTATGACAACTACTACGGCGACCCGTCGCTGCCGCACCCGACGATGGACGTCATCGACAGCGCGCCGTACTACGCGGCGCGCATCCAGGCCGGCGACCTGGGCACCAAAGGCGGGCTGGTCTACAACGCCAACGGCCAGGTGCTGCGGGCCGACGGTAGCGTCATCGCCGGCCTCTATGCCACCGGTAACACCTCGGCCGCGGTGATGGGCAACGACTACGCCGGTGCCGGTGCGACGATCGGGCCATCGATGGTGTTCGGATTCATCAGCGCCCGACACGCGGCAGAAAGCGATTGCGATGCAGAATAATTCAGGTCAATTGGCCGGAAAAGTCGTGCTGATCAGCGGTGGCGCCGGCGGGCTCGGTGCGGCGTTCGCGCGGCACATCCTCGCCCGTGGCGGCAGTGTGGTGCTTGCCGACCTGCTCGACGATGAGGGCGGCCAACTGGTCGGGGAACTCGGGTCACGCGCGCGGTACACCCATCTCGATGTCACCGATCCGGAGCAGTGGTCGGCGGCAGTGCAGTTCACCGCTGCCGAGTTCGGTTCGCTCACCGGTCTGGTCAACAACGCCGGTGTGTCGACCGGGCAGTTCCTCGAACACGAACCCCTCGCACACTTTCGGATGGTCCTGGAAATCAACCTGGTCGGCGTGTTCAACGGTCTGCAGGCGGTAATCAAGCCGATGCGCTCGATAGGAGGCGGTTCGATCGTCAATATCTCCTCCGCTGCGGGGCTGTTCGGTTTGGCGTTCACCGCGGGCTATGGGGCTTCGAAGTGGGGAGTGCGCGGGCTGTCGAAGATCGCCGCCGTCGAGCTTGGGCCCGAACGAATCCGGGTCAACTCGGTGCACCCGGGCATGGCCGCCACTCCGATGACCGCCAATATCGGCGTCCACGTCGGTGAGGGCAACTACCCCAATCTCCCGATGGGCCGTATCGCGGTGCCCGAGGAGATCGCCGGTGCAGTCGGGTATCTGCTGTCGGATGACGCTGCCTACGTGAACGGTGCGGAGATCGCCGTGGACGGTGGGTGGACCGCGGGGCCGACTCTGAAATACGTTATGGGCCAGTGAGTAACACCAGACAGGAGCACAGATGAAGCGACTAGCAGGCAACCGGATCCTGGTGACCGGCGCGGCATCGGGCATCGGACAGGCGACCGCGCTGCGATTGCTCGATGAAGGCGCCGCCGTCGTCGCGGCCGACGTCGCCGCGGACGGGTTGGACAAGACCCGTGCCCAGGCCGAAGAAGCCGGCGGGGGTGAGCGCCTGACCACGCTCGAGATGAACATCGGTGACGAGCGATCGGTGGTCGACGGTGTGCGTTCGGCGGTGGACACGCTGGGCGGCCTGGATTCGGTGGTGAACGCGGCCGGAATCCTGCGTGCCGTGCACACCGAGCAGATGGGTCTGGATCTGTGGAACCAGATCATCGGGGTCAACCTGACCGGAACATTCCTGGTGGTCCGCGAGGCGCTGCCGGCGCTGTTGCAGAATTCCCGCAGCGCCATCGTCAATTTCAGCTCGACGTCTGCGTCGTTCGCCCATCCCTACATGGCGGCCTACGCGGCAAGCAAGGGCGGGGTCCAATCCTTCACCCATGCGCTGGCGCTCGAATACGCAAGCAAAGGACTGCGCGCGGTGTGTGTTGCACCCGGAAGCATCAAGTCCGGAATCACCGATGCGACAGGCGGATACATTCCGCAAGACGCGGACTGGAACTTGTTCACCAGGTTGATGCCGATCATGCCGACCACCGAGGAATCCAGCGGTGCCGGTATGGCTGCCCCGTCAGCGGTGGCCGGGGTGATCGCGATGCTGGTCTCCGATGACGGCGCGTTCATCACCGGCA
>NZ_DATNJW010000321.1:0-4777 GCF_035603715.1 Mycobacterium sp.
GTCATGTCGGTGTCCACCGGACCCGTCAACACGGCGTGCACCGACACCCCCCGCTCGGCCAGCAGCACCCGCAACGATTGCGTCAGGTTGAAGGCGGCCGCCTTGGAAACCGAGTACGCCGGGATGATCGGCAACGGAGCCAGCGCGTTGACCGATAGATTGTTGACGATCGCTCCCCGCGAACGCGTCAACAGCGGCAGGAACGCCTGGGTCACGGCATACGGCCCGAACAGGTTGACCCGCAAATGCTGTTCGAGCACAGCAGGATCGGTCAGGTCGTCATAGAGCGCCACGCCGGCGTTGTTGATCAGGACGTCCAGCGACTCCACGCGCTGCGCGGCCGCGCGAATCTGCGCGGAGTCGGTCACGTCCAGGGCAACGGGCGTGACGCGCCGATCGGGGTAGCTCGCGGTCCGGCGTGTGCCCGCATACACTCGTGTCGCGCCGCGGCGCAAAGCTTCCTCGACCAGCGCCTGCCCGATGCCCCGATTGGCCCCGGTCACCAGAACTGACTTTCCTGCGATGATCACATCGCCTCCTCGCTCGTGGGTTTCGACTGTCTCGGCAATACAGATGCCGCAATGCCGAGAAAGTGGGCTCAGGATGTGCGCCCAGTTCGCGGCCCAGCGCGCGTCGATACTGGAAGGTGAAAACACCCGCGAGGGAAAAGTGGTGACATATGTTGACAACCGATCTGATTGCCAGGGCGCGGGCCGGGGACGGCGAGGCGTTTCGAGAACTGACCGAGCCACACCGCCGCGAGTTGCAGGTGCACTGCTACCGGATGCTGGGATCCCTTCAAGACGCCGAGGACGCCTTGCAAGACACCCTGCTGGCCGCGTGGCAAGGCCTCGACGGATTCGAGGAGCGGGCCTCGGTTCGCACGTGGCTCTACCGGATAGCCACCAACCGGTGCCTCAGCGTTCTTCGCTCGGCCCGCCGACGCCCGGCCAAGGAGTGGGACATGCAGATTGACCTGCCCGAGCCGACTCGGCTCGGCGAAATCGTCTGGCTTGAGCCATATCCCGATGCGCTCCTCGAGCCCGCGCTGCCGCTGGATCCCGAGGCGCGCTACGAACAGACCGAAGCCGTCTCGCTGGCCTTCGTGACAGCCCTGCAGGTCCTGCCGGCGCGCCAGCGCGCCGTGCTGATCCTGCGCGAGGTGCTCGGATACCACGCAAACGAGGTGGCCGACATGCTCGACTCGACCGTCGAATCGGTCAACAGCGCGCTCAAACGAGCGCGCGCTAGCCTGCAGCGCCGCCTGCCGGCCCCGGGCGAAGACGGGCCGGCCCCGATCCCCGGCTCACCGGCCGAGCAGGAGCTGGTGACGAAGTTCGTCCGCGCCTATCAGTCCGGGGATGTCGATGCGCTGGTCGCCCTGCTGACCGCCGACGTCAGCGTCTCCATGCCGCCGATTCCGTTGGAATACCAAGGCCGCGACGTCGTAACCCGCTTCTACGCCACCGTCTTCGGCGCTGGCCGGGCATACGACTTGGTGCCCACAAGGGCCAACGGTCAGCAGGCGTTTGGCGCCTACCTTCGCACCCCCGCTGGCGGCATCCGCCACGGGGCGGGCCTGCTGGTCCTCACCCTCGCCGGCGAAAAGATCTGTGCCCTGACTCGCTTCGACAACGACGTGCTCCCACGTTTCGGGTTGCCTCGATCGCTGCCGGGCTGAATCACTCAGGCGAGCAATAGGATTCGCGCGCGAGCGTAAGGAAAGGAGACGACGTGTGTGCAATAAAGACACCGATAATGTCACCTTCGTGACGGCCACTGCCCTGAACTAACCGCAACCGAAAGGCTGTGCTCATTATGAGCAACATGAACACACCCCCGATCGTGTCGGCGCAGGAGTGGACGGCCGCGCATCAAAAGCTGCTGGTGAAGGAGAAGGAAGTGATGCGCGCGCATGACGCGCTCGCGGCGCAGCGACGGCGGATGCCGTGGCTGGCTGTCGACAAGGACTACGAGTTCGAGGGACCCGAGGGAAAGGTCAACCTGCTGGGTCTCTTTCAGGGTCGCCGTCAGCTCCTCGTCTACCGCGCCTTCGTCGGGCCCGATATCGATGGCTGGCCCGATCATGGCTGCCGCGGCTGCTCGATGATCGCCGACCACATCGGCAACCTGGCTCACCTCAACGCCCGCGATGCCACGCTGGTGTTCGCCTCGCGAGCGCCGCAGCCCGGCATCGAGCGCCTAAAGGAGCGGATGGGCTGGCAGATGCCGTGGTACACGATCACCGACAGCTTCGATGTCGACTTCGGCGTGGATGAGTGGCACGGAACCAACGTGTTCATCCACGACGGGGACCGGGTGTTCCGCACCTACTTCATCAACAACCGTGGCGACGAGGTGTTGGGCAACACCTGGAGCTTTTTGGACATGACGCCGCTGGGCCGGCAGGAACTTTGGGAAGACTCGCCGGAGGGCTACCCGCAAAGCGCGCCCTACGAATGGTGGGACTGGCACGACGCATACGGCGAGCACGAGCCGTCTCGATGGTTCGGTGAGCCTGATCCGAACGATCCCAACGACCAGCGTCCACCCCGCACCTGACATCGACGAACGTGGCCCGCGCCCGCGGAATGGTGATTAACATCGGTGGATCATGATCGCCAGGTTTCGCCGGTTGATGGATTTTGAGCTCAGCCTCGCCGAGCTCATCGGCGTCGGCGTATTGCTGGCGGGTCCGTATCTGCTGATCGGTCTGGTCTGGACCTGTACCCACGCGCACTTGGTGGATGGACTTCGCGGCCTGGAGCTGCTGTTCTCAGTGCTGGGGTCCGTTGCGCTGTGGCCTGCCCTGCTGTTAGCGAACGTCTGTGTCGGCTGACGCTGAGCTGCTGCCGGGGCTGAACCGGGTGCTCGACCGGCGAGTGAGTGTCGGCGCGCTGATCGAGGTGGCGGTGTGGCTGGCCGCCGGATACCTGGCGGTCGGGTTGACTTGGTCGCTCTTCCATCCGGAAGGCGTGCAGCGCCTCGAGGAACAACTCGAACAGCGGCTGCAGTTACCGGCTGGAACCAATTACCAGCTCGCGGCGCTGGGCGAAGCGAGCATGCTGTGGCCGGTGGCCTCCGTACTGCCTGCGCTTAATTGCGCGCACTAGGTTCTCTGCTGGGAGGGAAGCCAGAAGGGAGCCGGCATGTCGGGAGCCACCAGTGACGTCTGGGAGGCGATGTCGACCGCGCGGACGATCCGGCGCTTCACCGGCGAGCCGGTTGACGACGCCACGCTCGAACGATGTCTGCAGGCGGCGATGTGGGCGCCATCGGGGGCCAACGCGCAGGCATGGCGTTTCGTCGTGCTGCGATCGCCGGAACAGCGGGCCGTGGTGGCCAAGGCGGCGGCCCGCGCGTTGGAGGTGATCGAGCCCGTCTATGGGATGAGCCGACCGTCCGACGACGACAACAGCCGACGCGCCCGCACCAACCGGGCCACCTACGAGTTGCACGACCGGGCCGGTGAATTCACGTCGGTTCTGTTCGCGCAGAAGCACTTTCCGACGGCGTCGGAACTCCTGCTGGGCGGTTCGATTTTTCCGGCGATGCAGAACTTCCTGCTGGCCGCCCGCGCTCAAGGCCTGGGTGCGTGTCTGACCAGTTGGGGAGCCTACGGCGGCGAGCAACTGCTGCGGGACGCCGTCGGCGTGCCCGACGACTGGATGCTGGCCGGGCACATCGTGGTCGGCTGGCCGAAGGGACGGCACGGGCCAGTGCGTCGCCGGCCGCTGGCCGAGGTGGTCAACCTCGACCGCTGGGACGATGTCGCGGCCGAGCGAACCGTGAACCGATCGGAGCGGGGACCCGTTGTCTCAACGGAGACGCTGCGTGTAACTCGAATGGAGAATTGATTTGTCTACGGCTGCACGACTTTCAGCGCTGGGGCAGGCGATCAGCCGGTATGGATTGGCGCTGACGCTTGCGTGGATCGGATTCGGCAAATACATCAAGATGGAAAGCCGCGTGCTGATCGAGCACAGCCCGTTGATGAGCTGGGTCTACGACGTGTTCAGCGTGAACACCGTGGCGCGCGGCCTCGGGACGCTGGAAATCGTGGCCGCGATGCTGATCGTCAGCCGGCCGGTATCGGCGCGGCTGTCGGCGATCGGCAGCGCGCTGGCGATCGTGCTGTTCTGCGGAACCCTGAGCTTTTTGTTCACCACGCCCGGTGTCGTCAGCCGGTTCGCCGGCCCGGTGCCGGTGCTCTCGGCGTTACCCGGGCAGTTTCTACTCAAAGATGTTGTGCTGCTTGGTGTTGCAGTGTGGACGCTCGGCGAGGCGTTGCAGGCGCACCGCGCGTCGTCAGCTTTTGACGCCGACCGTGAACAGGTCGGCGATGGGCCGCGTCCATAGCGGGCGCCGCACCCGATGCTGCTCGACGATGGTGAACCCCGCGCCCTCGAACAGTCGCCGCATCTCGGCCGGTGTCGGATTGTGGGCCGGCGCCAACCTGCTGCCCGGCAGAAACTGCTGCCGGGCACTCATCGTCGACACGGCCACCAGCCCACCGGGTGCGAGCACGCGGTGGAATTCCCGCAGAGCGGCCGGCTGGTCGAAGAAGTGGAACGCCGACGTCGTCACCACCGCGTCCAATTCCGCGTCGTCGAAGGGCAACTGCTCGGCCGGACCGCGACGCCAGTCGATGTCGCTCGATCGGGATTGAGCCTGCTTGAGCATCCCTTCGGACATGTCGACGCCGTAGACCGCGGCGGGATGCAGGTCGCGTTCGATCCGGTCAGCCAGAATGCCTGTGCCGCAAGCGACATCGACT
>NZ_DATNJW010000322.1:0-6885 GCF_035603715.1 Mycobacterium sp.
TCGGTAGCAAGCTGATCGGCCAGGCGTTCACCGATAAGGACGGCAATCCGTTGCCGCGTTACTTCCAGAGCAGGCCCTCGGCCGCCGGGGCGGGCTACGACCCGATGGCCTCGGGAGCCACCAACCTGGGCCCGGAAAGCATCGTTGACACGCCCGCCGATCCGAGCAAGCTGGCGCCAGGTGCCGACCCGTCAACCGCAGGCTTCAAAGCGAGCCTGTTGACCCAGGTCTGCTCGCGCAGCATCGCGATCGGCAAGCTTGAAAGCGTCGACGGCAGCCGCCCGTTCTGCACCGGCGGCGGCGTCGGCGCCGTGCTGTCGGTGATCGGGCCCCGCGACTCGACCGGCAATGTCAGCCACCCGACCCAGGTGGTCAGCATCAACGAACCGTGCGCTACGCCGGGAAGCGCACCGACCACGGTGTTCCAGCAGTTCTACGAAGGCGTGCGAGTGCAATGCGCCCAATTCGGTCAAGATTATTCGGCGGGTCAGGTCGTGCCCATTCGCGGGGCGGCGCCGGACTCCCCTGGCGTGCCTGCCGACGCGGTCACCGCCAGTGCCAGCGGTCTGGATCCCGACATTTCCCCTGCTTACGCCGACATTCAGGTGGCGCGGGTGGCAAACGCCCGCGGGATCAGTGCCGCGCAGGTCAGAGCCGCAGTGAGTCACAACCAACACGGTCGCATGCTCGGCTTCCTCGGCGAGCCAACCGTCAACGTACTGGCGCTCAATCTGGAGCTGGACCGCGATTTCCCTGGCAAATATTGACCTTGCCAGTGAGATGATGTCCGTGTGACCTCTACCGACGAGCCGGCGGCGCCAGCAGTGGCGAGCTCCGTCGAGCCGCGTCCTACGCACGTGACGTACCAAGACGACCCGCTCCGTCACCTGGGGCAGTCGCAGCGGCGCGGCGACTTACGCATTTACCTTGGTGCAGCGCCGGGTGTCGGCAAGACCTGTGCCATGCTCGGCGAGGCCCACCGTCGGCTGGAGCGTGGCACTGACGTCGTCGCCGCGGTCGTGGAAACGCACGGCCGCAAGAAGGTCGGCGAGCTCGTCAGGGGCATCGAGGTCATTCCGCCGCACTACATCTCCTACCGCGGGGGCACGTTCCCCGAACTCGACGTCGAGGCGGTGCTGCGACGTAAGCCCGAGGTGGCGCTGGTTGACGAATACGCGCACAGCAACATCCCGGGCAGCACGCATGACAAGCGGTGGCAGGACATCGAAACACTGCTCGACGCAGGCATCACCGTGATCTCCACGCTCAACATCCAGCATTTGGAGAGCCTCAACGACGTCGTCGCCCAGATTACCGGCGTCGAACAGCGCGAGACCGTGCCCGATGAGATCGTCCGGAAAGCCGCTCAGATCGAACTAGTCGACATCACTCCGGAAGCCTTGCGGCGCAGACTCGCTCACGGCAACGTGTACCCGTCAGAACGGATCGATGCAGCGCTGACGAATTACTTTCGCGCCGGCAACCTGACCGCGCTGCGCGAGATCGCGCTGCTGTGGCTCGCTGATCAGGTCGACGCCGCGCTGGCGAAATACCGCGCCGACAAGAAGATCACCGACACCTGGGAAGCCCGCGAGCGAGTGGTCGTCGCGGTGACCGGTGGCCCGGAGTCAGAAACGCTGGTACGCCGCGCTTCTCGCATCGCTTCGAAATCCAGCGCCCAACTCATGGTGGTACACGTCGCGCGCGGCGACGGTCTGTCGGGGGTTTCTCCGCGCGAGATGGGCAAGGTGCGCGAGCTCGCCGGCAGCATCGGCGCCACCGTGCACGTGGTGGTCGGCGATGAAGTGTCCTCCGCGCTGCTGGATTTCGCCCGCGAAACCAACGCCACACAGCTTGTGCTCGGCAGCTCGCGGCGCTCGAGGTGGGCGAGCATCTTCAGCGAGGGAATCGGCGCTGCCACGATCAACAACTCGGGCAAGATCGACGTCCACATGGTCAGCCATGAGCAGGCCAACCGCGGCTTGGAGCTCTCGGCGATCTCACCGCGCACTCGCCAAGTGGTGTCCTGGCTGGCCGCCATCACCATGCCGTGGGCAATCTTGGCGCTCACCATCCAAGTCGATCCGGCCCTCGACCTCGGCGCAAAATCCGCCCTCTTCTTCGCCGGTGTGATCGGCGTCGCGTTGTTCGGCGGTGTCGCGCCGGCTGTGCTGTCCGGGTTGCTGTCCGGCGTGCTGTTGGACTACTTCCATACCGAACCGCGCTACTCGTTCACCGTCGCCAACACCAGCAACCTGCTGACCATTGTGCTTCTGCTCGGGGTCGCGATGGCGATCGCGGTGCTGGTCGACGCAGCCGCCAGCCGCGCGCGGGAAGCCAGGCGGGCGGGCCAGGAGGCCGAGCTGCTTTCACTGTTCGCCGCGTCGGTGCTGCGCGGCGCCGATCTCAACACGCTCCTGGAGCGGGTGCGCGAGGCGTACTCGCAGCGCGCGGTGTGCCTGGTGCGCGAGGTGGAAGGTCGGATGATTCCGGTCGCGGGAGTGGGCTCCGAGGCGTGCCTGACCGTGGATGCCGCTGACACCGCGGTGAAAGTCGGCGACGAAGAATTCTGGATGCTGATGTCCGGACGCCGATTGACCGGTCGCGACCGACGGGTGCTGTCGGTCGTCGCGACCCAGGCCGCCGGCCTGGTCAAGCAGGGCGAACTCGCCGAAGAGGCCGGCAAAGTCCAATCGCTGGCCGAGGCCGACGAACTGCGCCGGCTGCTGCTGTCCGCCCTCGGCCACGACCTGCGGACTCCCCTGACTGCGGCCAAAGCCGCGGCGTCCAGCCTGCGCGCCGAGGATGTCTGGTTCTCACCAGAGGACACCAGCGAGCTGCTCGCCACGGTCGAGGAGTCGGTGGATCAGCTGAGCCTGTTGGTGGCCAACCTGCTGGACTCTTCTCGACTGGCCGCCGGCGTGGTGCGTCCCGAGCTGACCGAGGTCTACCTCGAAGAAGTGGTTCAGCGCGCGCTCGTCGGCATCGGCGGGCGCAACACCATCTACGGGCGGGCCAGCATCGATCGGGTCAAGGTGGAGGTCGGCGCGACTGTTGCGATGGGTGACGCCGGCCTGCTCGAGCGAGTGTTGTCCAACGTGATCGACAATGCCCTTCGCTACGCGCCGGGAAGCATGGTGCGGGTCAATGCCGGACAGGTCGGACCGCGGGTATTGATCAACGTCATCGACGAGGGACCGGGAGTGTCCAAAGGGGCCGCGGACGAGATGTTCCAGCCGTTCCAGCGGCTCGGCGACTTCGACACGACCACCGGCCTGGGTCTCGGTCTGTCGGTGGCCAAGGGGTTCGTCGAAGCAATGAGCGGCACTATCACCGCTAGCGATACCCCCGGTGGCGGGCTGACCATCCTGATCGATCTGGCCGCGCCGCTGGAGGAGCGACCCGGCGACGACGAGGAGCGGCGTAGATGACTAGGGTGCTGGTGGTCGATGACGACCCCCAGCTGCTACGCGCGCTGCGGATCAACCTGTCGGTGCGCGGCTACGAGGTGATCACCGCCCCGACCGGGTCGCGAGCGCTGGCCCTGGCCGCCGAGCATCCGCCGCAGGTCGTGATCTTGGACCTCGGCATGCCCGACATCTCCGGTATCGAAGTGCTCGCCGGCCTGCGCGGCTGGCTGTCGGCTCCGGTGATCGTGCTGTCGGCACGGACCGATTCGTCCGACAAGGTCGGCGCACTCGACGCGGGCGCCGACGACTACATGACCAAGCCCTTTGGGATGGACGAACTGCTGGCGCGGTTGCGGGCGGCGGTGCGACGGGCGGCGGTGGCCACCGGCGCGGACAACCCCGTCGTGGAGACCAAGTCGTTCCTCGTCGACCTCTCGGCGAAAAGGGTCATCAAGAACGGCGAGGAAGTGCACCTGACCCCGACGGAATGGGGCATGCTGGAAATGCTGGTGCGCAATCGCGGCAAGCTGGTCGGTCGCGAAGAGTTGCTCAGAGAGGTCTGGGGACCCAAGTACGCCAAGGAAACCCATTATCTGCGCGTCTTTCTCGCACAGTTGCGGCGCAAGCTCGAGGACGACCCGTCGCACCCTGCCCACCTGTTGACCGAGGCGGGTATGGGCTACCGCTTCGAGGCTTGATCCGTTGCGCGAGAACGGGTTCACCATCCAGAGCCGCTAGGCCAGGGCGAGTCGTATTCTGTGCCAGCAAAATTAAGCGTTGGCGGCGGATGCGGTAACACCGTGGTGTAGCCTGTTTGGTAACGGCGTCAGCAAAGCGGGTGCGCACCCGCGCACAGTCACCGGCTCGATTGCAATCAGGTACACCCAGTGGCGGATGAGAGAATGCAGCATCACATCATTGTCAGCGGTGACGATGCGCTGGCCACCACAATCATCGAGGAGCTGGAAACCGCCGGCGCAAAAGTTGTCCGGCTGGGCAATAACGAGTTCACTTCAGTCGCCGACGATTTGGACGCCGCCAAGGTAGCCGATGCGCTCGCGGTGGTCTGCGCCGGTGATGACGACGCCGTCAATCTCGAAATCGCCTTGCTGGCAAGGAAAGCCAATCCGTCCCTACGTGTGGTCGCCAGACTGGCAAATGACGTGTTGCGCCAGGCGATGGCTGACAACAACGGGCCGGGGGCGATCCTCGACGTCGCCGAGCTGACCGCGCCGTCGGTCGTCGAAGCGTGCCTGTCGCATCGGACGCACCCATTCAAGGCGGCGGGTGTTCAGTTCCTCGTCTCGGGTAGTGAAGCTCCCCGCGCGGCGACACTGCGCGAGATTTACGGCGACCTGGCCCCGGTGGCGATCATCCACGGCGACAACTCATCAAGCCCGGGCGAGATCGAGGTCTGCCCGACCCGCAATCAACGCGTGCTCGCCGGCGACCGGGCGGTGATGATCGGCACCGCCGACGAGTCGGCCGTGCGCGGCATCAGGATTCGACGACCAACCGGAACGCGATCGGCGCGACCCCGGTTGCGACGAGTGTTTGACGGCGTACGGACCGTCGTCAACGACTTCAACCCAGCGTTCTACCCGGCCCTAGCGGCTGCTCTCACTCTCGTCGTGATCTCAATGCTGCTGTTGCGCTACAACTATCAGCACCCGCGGATGTCCTGGGTCGATGCGTTGTACTTCACCATCGAGACCATCACGACGACGGGCTACGGCGACTTCAGCTTCGCCCACCAGGAAACCTGGCTACGCATGTTCGCCGCCATGTTGATGTTCGGGGGGGCGACCACCATCGCATTGCTGGTCGCGTTCATTGCCGACGTGCTGCTGTCCCGCCGCTTCGTATTCGCCTCCGCCCGCCCGCGGGTGCGGCACCTGCGCAACCACATCATCGTCGTCGGACTAAGCGCCCTCGGGATGCGGGTGGTCAGCGACCTCGTCAAGGCCGGGCACGACGTCGCGGTCATCGAGATCAACGAAGACAACCGGTTCTTGTCCGCAGCACGTGAACTCGATGTGCCGGTGATCTTCGGCGACGCGACACTGGTTCAGACGCTCGAGGCGGCGCGCGTCGACCGCGCCCGCGCGGTGGCGGTGCTGACCCGCGACGACATGATCAACATCGAAACCGCGGTCGTGCTGGCCGAGATGCTGGGGCCGCGGGTGATGCCCAAGATCAACCGGCGCGCCGAGGTTTCAGTGGTGCTCCGGGTATACGACCGCGCGCTGGGCCTGGCGGTCGCTCAACGATTCCATTTCGAGAACGTCCGCTCCTCCGTCGCGCTGGCCGCACCGTGGTTCATCGGCGCCGCCATGGGTGTGGAGGTGCTGGGCACCTTCTCGATCGGCCAGAGTTCGTTCATGGTCGGTGCGATGCTGGTCGCCGACGGCAGTGAACTCGACGGGGTGCAGATGGGGAAACTGTCGAGCCGAACACGCGTTATCGCGATCTGCCGAGAGGACGCCCCGATCGATCTGCGCCCGCACCACGAAGGGCGACTTCGGGGCGGCGACACCGTGTACCTCGTCGGGCCGTACCGCGACCTGGTGGCCACCCTGCGCAAGGGATTGCCGCCCAAGCACGTAGTCGCGGCCCCGGAGCCCGCCGGCGAGGTCGACCAATCGCCTGAGCCGCAGCAAGACGTCGACGTCACCCGTCAAGCAAGAACCGGCTGACAAAGAATCCCGTAGTCGCCACCACTTTTTTTCCACGGATTCGAGAAATGCGGGTGATCCGCTTCTAAACGGAAGTGGTGTCGATCACAACCGCCGTCAATAAACCGTCATGATTCTTAGCGCACTTCGTTAAGAATCCATCATGGGGCGCCATCGCCCGCATGCAGCCGTTGCGGAGTGCCGCGCCGATCGATATACAAAGAGTGCGCCGCAACCACCTATGCAACCGGTGGTTCGCAGAAGCCAAATCGCTTAGACGCCTGCTGAATAGCGAACTCAATCGGTTGCGAGGGAGTTTCGATGCCACTCGGTAACGTGCTGCAAGCACTAATCGTCCTTGCGGTGGTCTTGGTCGGATCGGTATTCGTCGGGAACCTGTTTCGGCGGATTCGTCAGCCGGCGGTCGTCGGGGTTATTTTCTTCGGACTCCTACTCGGCACCATTCTGGCCATTAGTCCTCATTCGGTAAATTCCGCGTTACTTTCGCCGACGTCGAAATCGCTAATCGAAGCCGTGGGTCAAGCGGGCCTCTTGTTGCTGTTGTTCTTGGTCGGAATCGAGTTGCGCTCCTACAGCAAGACAACAACCGAGCGCTCACCGCTGTGGCGACTCCTGCCTTGCGTGCTGATTCCGGTCGTCGTCTGCGCGGCTGCGGCCTTGCCCTTCGCACACCGACTGGTCGGACCAGACCACAACCCGATGCACGTGTGGATGTTCATAGGTGTGGCGCTCAGCGTCACCGCGGTGCCCGTCCTCGTGCTGATCATGAAGGACCTTGG
>NZ_DATNJW010000323.1:0-7808 GCF_035603715.1 Mycobacterium sp.
GTCTATGTCGGTGCCGGGCAAAGCCTCGGTGTTGACAAAGTCGTACAGCGCTTGAGCGACGCGCAGGTTCCCCACCGACACGCGATCCGTCATGTTTTTCCTCCGCACTTACCTATCGAAATCAAGTGTCAGCCTACCGGCCAGCAGCGCAACTACCGGCAACCGGCGGCCTGCAGCAGCAGGTCACACCGTGCCAGCAGCGCTGCTCGCAACGGCTCAGCACGTGTGGCGATGGCCTTCTGGCAGCGCACGTACTCGGCACGGCCCGCCGCGTCCTCGACGGCGATCGGCGTGTATCCGTAGCCGCTGAGGTCATACGGGCTGGCTCGCATGTCGATCTCACGCGCAGCCGCAGCCAATTCCAGGCAGTCGAGCAGCGTCTCGGAGTCGATCAGCGGGCTCAACTTGTACGACCATTTGTACAGATCCATGTTCGCGTGCAGGCAACCGGGCTGCTCCCACTCCTGCTGCGTGGCGCGGCTGGGAGAGCCCGCGTTGCGTGGCACGGCGTCGGGGGTGAAGAAGCGGAACGCGTCGAAGTGGCTGCACCGCAACGGTCCGGCGACCTCGGCCTCGACCACGGTGTCGGTGCCCGTTGCGCCCAGCCGCAGTGGCACGCGGTCGTGGCGTACCTCGCCGCTGCGGTAGACCATCGCCCACTCATGCAGCCCAAAGCAGTTCAGCTGCGCGGGCCGTCGCGCGGTCGCTTGCAGCAGATCGGCCACGAACGAAATGGTCTCCACCCGGCTACGCAGGTAGTCATCGCTCACGGCGACACCGGACAGGTCGATGGTGTAGCCCCGGCGAGTCCGGTATCGACGGACCGCTTCGCTGCCAGTCAGCACCACTCCATAGCCGGGATGCCAGCAGCGCAGTTGCCTCGGTCGCAGGCTGTAGTAGCTGAACAGGAAGTCCCAGACCGGATGGGGCTCGCCGACGTGTGCCCGTCTGGCGTGCGGGGCCACGAAGCTTTCGACGCGCGAGGCATATTCGGCGGCGCGAGCCGTCCAGTGCTCGACATCCAACTGGATGCTCGTACTACGCACGGTGTGTTCCGTCACGCACCAGGCCGACCAGATCACGCACCAGATCCTCCAGTGCCACCATGGCCACCACGGAGCCGTCTTGACCGGTGACCAACGCGAGGTGACTGTTGGTACGGCGCATCCGCGACAGCGCCTCGGGCACCGTCAGCGATTGGGAAACCCGCGGCAGCGGCCGGACGCTGGCCAGGTCGATCACGGCATGCGGGTCGCCGGCCAATGACAGCACGTCCTTGATGTGCAGATAGCCAACGAATCCATGGTCGGCGTCGACCACCGGGAATCGCGAGTAACCGGTTGCGGCCAAAGCCTTTTCGACGATGCCGACCGTTGGCCCAGAGCCGGCGGCGGCCACCGGCACCGCCTGGATCTGACCGACCGGTACGGCCACGTCGGCGACTGTGCGATTGCGGATTTGCAGCGCCCGAGTGAGCCTGTTGTGCTCCTCGGGATCCAGCAGGCCCTCCGACACCGACTCGGCGATCATCTCGCTGAGCTCGACAGTGGACACCGCGACCTCGAGCTCGTCGCGGGCCTGCACCCGCAACGCGCGCAACGTCACACCCGTGCACCAGTTGTAGAACGTCAAGATCGGCCGGACCGTGCGCACGTAGGCCAAATAGGCCGGAATCAGCAGCATCGCCGCCTTTTCCGGGCCGGCGATGGCGATGTTCTTCGGGACCATCTCGCCGAGCAGCACATGCAGTGTCACCACGATCGCCAGCGCCACCACGAGCGACAGCGTGTGCAGCAGGGTCGGCGAGACGCCGAGCAGGTCGAACGGCCGCCGCAGCAGATCGGCGACCGCGGGCTCGCCGAGCCGGCCCAACATCAGCGACGCGACGGTGATTCCGAGTTGGGCCCCGGCGAACATCAGCGGAAGCTGCTCGCCGGCCCGCAGCGCGGTGACTGCGCTTGATCTGCCCTGTTCGGCCAACGCCTCCAGGCGATCCCGTCGCGCGGAGATCAGGGAGAACTCCGCGGCCACGAAGAACGCGTTCGCGCCCACCAGCAGCATGGTCGCCAACAACGCGAGCAGGTCGCCCATCATCGGCCTCGCACGGCGGCGGAATCGGCGTGATCGGGCAGCTGGGTCAGCTCAAGCAGGTCGATGCGGCGGCCGTCCATTCGGACCACTCTGGCGTGCCAAGCCGAGGTGTGCGGGAGGCCGTCGTGCTCGTATCCACCCAGCTGCACCTCGTCACCGATGGCCGGAATGCGGCCCAGCTGTTGCATGACCAGCCCGCCGATCGTCTCGTATTCGCCCTCGGGGGCGTGGTAGCCGGTCGCGGCGGCCACCTCGTCGATGCGCAGCAGACCGGACACCCGCCAACCGTTGCCGACTGCAACCACGTCCTGTGCTGCGTCGTCGTGTTCGTCGCGGACGTCGCCGACGATCTCCTCGATCAGGTCCTCGACGGTCACCATGCCCGCGGTGCCGCCGTACTCGTCGACGACCATCGCGGTCTGCAGGTCGTTGGCGCGAATCTGTCCCATCAGCGCGTCGCCGTCGAGCGTGGAGGGCACCTTGGCGACGGGCTGCGCCACGGCGGTGACCAGTGTGAGCTCCCGCTCGGCGGCCGGCACTCCGAAGACCTGTTTGACGTGCACGATGCCAACGGTCTCGTCGAGGTCACCATCGACGACCGGGAATCGCGAGAAGCCGCTCTCGGCGGCGGCGTCCACCAGATCTGCGACGGTGTTATCAACTTGCAGCGCAACGATTTTCGACCGCGGCGTCATCAGCTCCTCGGCGGTCAGATCACCGAATTGCAGCGACCGGTCCAGCAGCGCCGCGGTGGCGGGGTCCAGCGAGCCGCTGCGAGCCGAATTGCGCACCAGCGACACCAGTTCCTGCGCCGAACGCGCCGACCGCAGTTCTTGCGCGGGCTCGATCCCGAGCTTGCGCAGAACCCAGTTGGCCGCACCGTTGGTCAGCCGAATCGGCCACGTCATCAGCCAGGAGAACAGCAACTGCAATCCGGCAACCGCGCGTGCCGTCTGAAGTGGCCGCGCCACGGCAAGATTTTTCGGGACGAGCTCACCGAAGATCATCGACAGCGACGTGACGACCAGCAACGTCACAAAGGCGACGACCGCGTTGGCGACCCGGTCGGGCACGCCGAGCGCGTTCATGGCCGGGTGCGGCAGCTCGGCGACCAGCGGCTCAGTCAGGTAGCCGGTGATCAGCGTGGTAATCGAGATGCCCAGCTGCGCTCCGGACAGCTGGAACGACAGGGTGTGGTGGGCCCGGCGCACCCACCGGTCGCGCCGACCGCCGTTGCGGGCGTTGGCATCGACCGTGCTGCGCTCGAGTGTGGTGAACGAGAACTCAGCCGCGACGAACAGTGCGGTGCCGGCGGTGAGCAGCACGATGGCCAGCAGGCTGAGCAGGGTGACGACGAGATTCATCGTGGCCACCTGCAAGAAGGAGGCTCCTCGGAGTCGGCGTCACACACGCCGGACGGCGCGGGTGCCTGCGGCACGGGAACCCTTCCTTCGACGAACCACGGATGATGTGACCTTTGATGGTAGCGAAGGCGCGGCGCGCGCAAGCACGCGTTGCCGCGTCGACACGCCCGTCAACCGATGTGGTTCACCACCCAAGCGGCAGCGGGTGGCCTTCGGCGAAGCCCGCCGCGGATTGCACACCGACCACGACCCGGTCGTGCAACTCGGCCAGCGTCGACGCACCGACGTAGGTGCAGGTGCTCCGCACGCCGGAGGTGATGTGGTCGAGCAGATCCTCGACGCCGCCGCGGGCCGGGTCCAGCCCCATCCGCGACGTCGAGATTCCTTCCTCGAACAACGCCTTGCGGGCCCGCTCGAAGGCGCTGTCGCCCGCTGTGCGGGCGACCACCGCGCGCTTGGACGCCATGCCGTAGCTCTCCTTGTATGGCCGGTTGTCGCGGTCGCGCAGGAGGTCGCCGGGGGACTCGTAGGTACCCGCGAACCAGGATCCGATCATCACGTTGGACGCGCCGGCCGCCAGCGCCAGGGCCACGTCGCGCGGGTACCGCACTCCGCCGTCAGCCCACACCTTGGCGCCGAGCTGCTTTGCGGCCGCAGCACATTCGAGGACAGCGGAGAATTGGGGCCGGCCGACGCCGGTCATCATCCGGGTGGTGCACATCGCGCCCGGACCCACGCCGACCTTGACGATCGACGCGCCGGCGTTGACCAGGTCGCGGGTGCCGTCGGCCGACACCACGTTTCCGGCGACCAATGGCACACCCAGGTCCAGCGAAGCGATCGACTTGATCGCGTCCATCGCCTTGATCTGATGTCCGTGAGCCGTGTCGACGACAACCAAGTCGACACCGGCCTCGGTCAGCGCCTGCGCCTTGGCGGCCACGTCGCCGTTGATCCCGACCGCGGCGCCGATGCGCAGTCTGCCCTTCGCGTCGACCGCCGGCGAGTAGATGCCGGCCCGGATCGCACCGGTCCGGGTCAGCACACCGGCCACTGTGCCGTCGGCGCCGGTCAGCACCGCGACATCGACCGGGGCGTGCTCGAGAAGTTCGAAGATTTCTCGCGGATTCGTTCCCACCGGAGCTTTGACGAAGTCGGTGATCGCGATGTCGCGAACTCGGGCGAAACGGTCGACTCCGTCGCAACACGATTCGGTGACCAGTCCGATCGGCCGTCCCTCGAATGCGACGACCGCGGCCCCGTGGGCACGCTTAGAGATCAGCGCCAGCGCGTCCGACACCGAATCGTCCGGAACCAAGGTCACCGGGGTGTCGACGACCAGGTCGCGGCTTTTGACGAAATCCACCGTCTGATGCACCGCGGCGATCGGAAGATCTTGTGGCAGAACAACAATCCCGCCGCGGCGGGCCACCGTCTCGGCCATTCGCCGGCCCGCGACCGCGGTCATGTTCGCCACCACCACCGGGATGGTGGTGCCCGAGCCGTCGTTACTGGACAAATCGACGTCGAAGCGTGACTCCACATCCGAGTGGCTCGGCACGATGAAGACGTCGTTGTAGGTCAGGTCGTACGCGGGACGGTGCCCCTCCAGAAACCTCATCGCCCCTGATTATCCCCCTTGGCCCAGTGATGGGGGCTAGGCGGGGACTTCGCTGCGGTCGCCGCTCCAGAGGGTGTGGAAGCGTTTGTCGGGATCGTCGTCGATGCGGCCGTAGGTGTGCGCTCCGAAGAAGTCGCGCAGACCCTGGGTCAGCGCCGCGGGCAGTCGCTCGGTGCGTAGCGCGTCGTAGTACGACAGCGCCGAGGAGAAGCCGGGGATCGGGATGCCGAGTTCGGTGGCCTTCACCACGACACGTCGCCAGCTGTCGATGGCTTCCTCGATGGCGGTGCGGAAATATGACGCGACGACCAGTGACGGCAGATCGGCGTCCTCGTCGAACGCCTCCTTGATCCGGTTGAGGAATTTGGCCCTGATGATGCAGCCGCCGCGCCAGATGGTGGCCATGTCACCGGGCTTGATGCCCCAGTTGTATTCGGCGCTGCCGGCCTGAATCTGGTTGAAGCCCTGGGCATAGGCGATGATCTTGGAGGCGTACAAAGCCTTGCTGACGTCGTCGATGAACTGCGCAGCGTCCGTTGGCTTCTCGCCGAGGTCACCTGATGCCAGTCCGGTGGTGGCCTTGCGCTGCGCCACCGATCCCGACAATGCGCGGGCGAAGACCGCTTCGGCGATCCCGGTCACGGGCACGCCGAGGTCGAGCGCGGACTTCACCGTCCAGCGGCCGGTGCCCTTCTGCTCGGCCTCGTCGAGGATGACGTCGACCAGCGGCTTGCCGGTCTTGGCGTCGGTCTGACGCAGCACCTGCGCGGTGATCTCGATGAGGAAGCTGTCCAGATCGCCCTTGTTCCATTCGGCGAAGACGTCCGCGATCTCGGGTGCGGTCTTGCCGAGGCCGTCGCGCAGCAGTTGATAGGCCTCGCCGATCAGCTGCATGTCGGAGTACTCGATGCCGTTGTGCACCATCTTGACGAAGTGACCGGCGCCGTCCGGGCCGACGTGGGTGCAGCACGGCACGCCGTCGACATGCGCGGAGATCTCTTCGAGCAGCGGACCCAGCGACTTGTAGGACTCGGCCGGACCGCCGGGCATGATCGACGGGCCCTTCAGTGCCCCCTCCTCGCCGCCGGAGATGCCCGCGCCGACGAAATGCAGGCCGCGTTCCCGGATAGCTTTTTCGCGGCGAATGGTGTCGGTGTAGAGCGCGTTGCCGCCGTCGATGATGATGTCGCCGTCTTCCATCGCGTCGGCGAGCTCGTTGATGACGGCGTCGGTCGGGTCACCGGCCTTGACCATGATGATCACCCGGCGCGGCTTCTCCAGCGCGTCCAGGAATTCCTCGATGGTCTCCGACCGGACGAATTTGCCCTCGTCGCCATGCTCCTTGAGCAGCGTGTCGGTCTTGGCGATCGACCGGTTGTGCAGCGCCACGGTGTAGCCGTGGTGGGCAAAGTTGCGGGCGAGGTTCGAGCCCATCACCGCCAAGCCGGTGACGCCGATTTGCGCGGTCCCGGTCTTTGAATCCGACGAGCTCATGTGTGCGCCTCTCGTTTCGTGACTGCCATCCAACGCCCCGCTCCGAACACTGTGGCACAGCGGGATTCAGGTATCTGCAAAGTATCGCCAAAGCGAGGTGATTGCCCGGTTGGCGGGTTAGGCAGCGGTGAACAGCCGGTGCAGTTCGGTGAGCCAGGGGATAGCCAAGGCCACGGTGGGCACGATGAGCACCGCCGCGGCTGCGAGGTAGGCGGCTGTCGACACCCACAGGCTGTTGCCGCTGCCGGACAGCCGACGGACCCGCAACAGGGTGTGCGTGCCGCCGGCGGCCAGAGCGCCGAGCGGCGTGCGGCCCGACGCGCAGGTCACCAGGGCGCGAGCCAGGGGAGCACGGCCGGCTACCCGCACCGCCGCGTCGTCGGCCAATAGCTCGGCCAGCAGCTGCACCGCGTCCAAAGCGCTTGCGCTGCGGACGAATCGGGGAAACGCGGCGTGCGCGGCGGTGAACGCCTCGAGCACCAGATCGTGTCGGGCACGCAGGTGGGCACGCTCATGGCCGAGGATCGCGGCGACTTCGGCCTCCGCGAGCGAGTCCAGGGTGCCCTCGCTGACCACCACACGGCCACGGACACCGGGCAGGCAGTACGCCAGCGGCTGTGCCACCTCCAGCACACGCAGGTCGCGGCCCCGCGCGCAGGCCCGCACGGAAACCGCGTCCGACGACATGCCGAGCAGGTCAACCAGCATTCGGTGATGGGCCCGCCGTCGACGCGTCGAGACGGCGACTCGGATGACCGCCACCGCCAGCCGCGCTCCGATCAGCAGCGTCAGCGCGAAGACCCCGACGTCCAGTAGCCACAACGGCCAACCGAGCCGACCGATCTCGGCGGCCGGACTCGCGGTCGGCCGCCCGTCAGCTCCCGGGACGAACAACCGGCTGGCGATCGCGATGCCGGCGCTGAATGCCGACAAGACTGCGGCAACCGCAATCGCCTGCCAGAGCACCATCGCTGCGCGGGGGGCACGCAGCGGCCAGGTCGCGCGAGCAAGCAGGGCAGGCACCGGGCCGACCAGCATCACCGCAAGCGTGGTGAAGGCCAGTCCGGACACTTTTTCAGTCTCCCTTAGTCCTCGGGCCGAGCGCTACCAGGCGGCGCTTTCCGATGACCTGATTCCAATTCGTCGAGCGCACGCCGTAGCGCCTCGGCTTCGTCGGCGCCGACCCGTTCGACGAAGTGCACCAACGCGGCCTGACGGTCGCCGGTGTCCGCGGCCTG
>NZ_DATNJW010000324.1:0-6796 GCF_035603715.1 Mycobacterium sp.
GATCGGCCGGGCTGCTGGGCTTCGTAGAGCGAGACTTCGGCTTCAAGATCATCTTCGGTCTGCCGGGCATCGTCCTCGCCAGCGTCTTCGCCACGCTGCCATTCGTCGTACGCGAGGTCGAGCCGGTTCTACACGAGGTGGGCACCGATCAGGAGCAGGCAGCGGCAACTCTGGGATCCAATTGGTGGCAAACGTTTTGGCGGATCACCCTCCCGTCGATCCGTTGGGGTCTGACCTACGGGATCGTGTTGACCGTTGCCCGCACCCTCGGTGAATACGGTGCGGTCATCATGGTGTCGTCGAACCTGCCGGGCCAATCCCAGACGCTCACGCTATTGGTGTCCGACCGCTACAACCGGGGCGCCGAATACGGCGCCTACGCCGTTTCGACGTTGTTGATGGTGGTTTCGGTGATTGTTCTGATCGTTCAGGTGATTCTTGACGCTCGCCTCAAGCGAGCAACGAAGCGGCCGTGACAAGGAGGAGTGTCGGTAATGACTGACGCGATTGTGGTGCGGGGCGCCAACAAACGTTACGGCGACTTCGCCGCATTGGACAACGTTGACTTCGAGGTACCGGCTGGTTCATTGACGGCGCTGCTGGGCCCGAGTGGTTCCGGCAAGTCGACGCTGTTGCGCGCCATCGCTGGGCTTGATCACCCGGATACCGGAACCATCACGATCAACGGCCGCGATGTGACCGGAGTTCCGCCGCAGCGGCGCGGCATCGGCTTTGTCTTCCAGCACTACGCGGCCTTCAAGCATTTGACCGTTCGGGACAACGTTGCCTTTGGGCTGAAGATTCGGCGGCGGCCCAAGGCCGAGATCGCCGAGAAGGTAGACAACCTGCTGGAGGTGGTGGGGCTCAGCGGTTTCCAAACCCGCTACCCGAGTCAACTCTCCGGCGGTCAGCGTCAACGCATGGCGCTGGCCCGTGCGTTGGCCGTCGACCCCCAGGTGCTGCTGCTCGACGAGCCGTTTGGCGCGCTAGACGCGAGGGTCCGCGACGATCTGCGGGCATGGCTGCGCCGTTTGCACGACGAGGTGCATGTGACCACGGTGCTGGTGACTCACGATCAGGCCGAGGCGCTCGACGTCGCCGACCGGATCGCCGTGCTCAAAGACGGACGCATTGAACAAGTGGGGTCGCCCAAAGCCGTCTACGACGCGCCGGCAAATGCGTTTGTGATGTCGTTTCTCGGTGCGGTCTCGTCACTGAACGGGACTCTGGTTCGCCCGCACGACATCCGGGTCGGGCGCAGTCCGGATATGAAGATCGCGGCCGACGACGGCACCGCACAGACCGCCGGTGTGGTCCGCGCCACCATCGATCGTGTGGTGATGCTGGGCTTCGAGGTGCGGGTGGAGTTGACCAATGCCGCCACCGGCGGACCGTTCACCGCTCAGATCACCCGCGGCGATGCTGAAGCGCTCGGTCTGAAGGAGGGGGACACCGTCTACGTGCGTGCCACTCGGGTGCCGATGATCCCCGGAGAAGCGCTGCCGCTCAACGACACTGAATCCGCTGCGGTCAGCCCTTGATCGAGCCGACCCGGTCAGAACTGAAGTAGGCAACACACCCTGCCGCGCGATTTTCCACGTACCTCGACTCTGTGCCGGGGGGCCACGCTTCGACTCGCAACTCCGTATCCCGGCTGGCGGTGGCTGAGAATTTCGGCAACTCTGCTTTGCAGCGGTTCTCGAGCTGTTCCTGTTCGGTGTCGTTGTCTGGGAAACGAGATAGCGAGAGCACCGCGAAGACCTCGCGGGAATGCGGTTTGTCGCAGCTCACTGGCGAATTTATGGTTTCGCCGAAGCATTCGCCGACCCGCAGCATCGGCCCGGATTGCAGAGTGCCGGTGATCAGCCCGTCTTTCGGCCACGCGCTATAGGCCCAAACCACGGCCCACAGCATGGATATCACTATTCCTGCGATCGCCAGCCCGCGTCCGGACCCTTGACCGTGCCTGGCTTTGACCAACGCGACGATTCCGGCGATCACACTCAGCGGCACCAGGCTCACCACGCCGAGCAGGAACGCCGCAATCGCCCACCTGCTGACCGGGCGACCAGCGTCGGCCGGGCCGGCGTCTTCGGGATCCGCTGCCTCTGGCGAAGTCATAGTGAAGGCCACCGTAGCCCCCGAGAGGGGGCTCCTTCAACGCAGTTCGAAGTCGGGCGCCGTTGTGGCGTCGTCAAGCCGCGATAGACACTGCCACCGCCGTGGCGAAGCGGTCCAGTACCGTCTCGGCGACCAGTCGGTGTGCACCGAGCGGTGCCGCCATCGGAATGCCTTCGGCTGCAGCAAATGTCGCGACCCGATCGGTCAGCCGCCCGGGCGCCAGAAACCACGGTGCGATTACCACGTGACTGGCGCCGCGGCGGCGCAACTCGCTCGCGGCCTCCGTCAGGGACGGCCCGGAGCCGGTGGCGAACGCGGTTGTCGCACAGGCCCAGTGAGTGCCTGCGATGAGCTTGTCCGCGACCCGGGCGGTGTGCGCGTTGGCCGCATCGTGCGTGGAGCCGATCGCCACCACCAGTACACCCAGTTGCGGGTCGTGCGTGCTGACGCCCAGGTCGGCGAGCCGCTCGTGCAGCACGGCTACCAGCCGATCGTCCTCGCCGAGTACGTCGGCCTGTCGCGCGGTGGCGCCGCAGCTGGCGATCTGGCCGGGGATGTCGATGCGGGCGTGGTAGGCGTCGGCCAGCAGAAACGGGGTGACCACCGAGTCCGGCGTGACGACGTCAACCAGGCGTGGCGTGTTCAGTTCGCAGAACGCCACACGCACGCGGAGCCCGGGCCGCATGAAGCGAATTCGATTGGCCACGGCGCGGGCATTGGCCGCCGATCGTGGATCGGCGCTGCCGTGCGCGGCCAGCACCAAGGTCGTCACGACGCGTGCAGCCCGCATTCCGTCTTGGACAGCCCCTGCCAGCGTCCGCTGCGCGGGTCAGCGCCCTCGACCGGCTTGGCCGTGCAGGGCGCGCAGCCGATCGACGGATATCCTTCGTAGACAAGAGGATTGACCAGCACATCGTTCTCGTCGATGTAGTTCTGCATGTCGTCGTCGGACCAGGTGGCCAGTGGGTTGATCTTCACCAGCCCAAACGCCTCGTCGAAGCTGACCAGCGGCGCATTGGCGCGGGTCGGCGCTTCAACCCGTCGCAGACCGGTCACCCACGCGGAGTAGCCGCGCAGCGCCTTGGACAGCGGGGCGACCTTGCGCAGCCGGCAGCATTCGCTGGGCTTACGGGCGAACAGGTCTTTGCCCAGCAGCTCGTCCTGCTCGGCGACGCTGTGCTCTGGCGTGACGTTGAGCACCCGCACGTCGTAGACGGCCTCGACCGCGTCGCGGGTACCGATGGTCTCCACGAAGTGATATCCCGTGTCCAAGAACAGCACTGGTACGCCAGGGCGGACCTTGGCAGCCAGATCGACCAGCACGGCGTCCTGCATATTCGAGGCCACCACGTAGTTGCAGGTCGCCGTGGACCGGGGCCCGCCGACGCCGCCGAAGTTCGCGTCAGTCCAGCGCAACAAGTCGCTGGCACTGGCGCCTTCCAACTCTGCGGCGCCCTTCTCGGCCAGCTGTCGTAATTCCGCTTCCGTCAAGCCGTCCACCTCCTTGCTCATCGCAGGTCCGCCTCATCGGCGCGCAGCGCCCAATTCGCGAACCGCTCATTCCCGTCGCGTTGCTTGACGAAGTTGCGCACCACCCGGTCGATGTAATCGCCCAGTTCGTCGCTGGTTACCTTGTGCTGCCGCAGTTTTCGCCCGAAACCACTGTCGAGCCCCAAGCTGCCACCGAGATGCACCTGGAATCCCTCGACCGAGCCGCCGTTGCCGTCGTCGACCATTTGGCCCTTGAAACCGATGTCGGCGATCTGGATGCGGGCACACGAATTCGGACAGCCGTTGATGTTGACCGTGACCGGCACATCCAGTTGCGTGTTGAGGTCATTGAGCCGGCGCTCGAGTTCGGGCACCAGCGACTGCGAACGCACTCGAGTTTCGGCGAATGACAACTTGCAGTATTCGATTCCGGTGCAGGCCATCAGGTTCCGACGCCACTGCGACGGTCGCGACGGCAGCCCCAGCGCATCCAGGCCGGCGATCAACTCGTTGAGCTTGTCGTCGGGGACGTCGAGGATGATCAGCTTCTGGTACGGGGTGAAGCTGACCCGCTGCGATCCGGCCTGCTCAGCGAGGTCGGCGACCGCGGACAAGATCGTGCCGGATACCCGACCCGCGATCGGCGCGACGCCCACGGCGTTGAGCCCGTTCTTCAGCCGCTGCACGCCGACGTGGTCGATCGGGTGCTTGATGGGCTCGGGGGCCGGGCCGTCGATGAGTTTGCGCTTGAGGTACTCGGTTTCGAGCACCTCACGGAACTTCTCGATGCCCCAGTCTTTGATGAGGAACTTCAGCCGGGCTTTGGCCCGCAGCCGCCGATAGCCGTAGTCACGGAACAGTGAGGTGACGGCCTCCCAGACGTCGGCGACCTCCTCCAGCGGCACCCAGGCGCCGACCCGTTGCGCCAGCATCGGGTTGGTGGACAGGCCGCCGCCCACCCACAAATCCAGTCCCGGTCCGTGCTCGGGATGATTGACGCCGATGAACGCGATGTCGTTGATCTCATGCGCGACGTCCTGCAGACCCGATATCGCGGTCTTGTATTTACGGGGCAGGTTCGAGAATTCCGGGTTGCCGATGTAGCGGCGGACGATCTCCTCGATCGCCGGCGTGGGGTCGAGCACCTCGTCAACCGACAGACCGGCCAGCGGGGAGCCCAGCACCACACGGGGGCAGTCGCCGCAGGCTTCGGTGGTCTGCAGCCCAACGGCTTCCAGTCGTTTCCAGATTTCAGGTACATCCTCGATCTGGATCCAGTGGTACTGAACATTTTCCCGGTCGGAGATGTCGGCGGTATCCCGGGCGAATTCGATGGAAATCTCGCCGAGCGTGCGCAGCGCCGCGGTAGACAATGTCCCGCCGTCGCAACGCACCCGCATCATGAAGTACTTGGCCTCGAGCAGGTCGATGTTCTCGTCACCGGTGAAGCTGCCGTCGTAACCCTGCTCGCGCTGCGTGTAGAGCCCGGCCCAGCGCATGCGGCCACGCAGGTCGTTCTTCTCGATGCTGTCGAATCCGGCGGTGGAGTAGTGGTTGAGGATTCGGTCGCGGACGTTCAGCGCATCGTCATCTTGCTTGAATTGCTCGTTGGGGTTGAGCGGCTCGCGCTCACCCAGCGCCCACTGGCCTTCGCTGCGGCTTTTGGCGGGGCGGGGGGACGTCATGCGGCAATCTCCTTTGTGGAGCAGCCGGCTGGGACCGCGCAAACCACCGGTGGCTGTCCCGGCGGCGCAGATCCGGGGGCCAGCTGAAACTACTGGTGGACGGGTCTACGGCATCAAGCCAGACAGCGACAGCTGCACACACGCAAGAAGTCGACATGGCGACGCGCCACCAACGCGATGCGGAAATTGGGGTGGGCGGCGGTCACTCGACCATTGTGCCACGGATGTCGCCGCCCATAACTACCAGGGGGGAATTTCACTCATAGTGATCAAAACTACGAGCCGTGTCTGAAATCCTCCGCAACGCTTTCTTCGATTCCGCTGCGAGGACCTACCCGCTGTCATTCGTGGTGTCCCGGCCTGGAGCTTGGGCCGGCACTCGGGAATATTGGTAAGGCGTGACGGCATCCTCCGCGCCAGCCGACCTCCCTGAGCTGCAGTTGAGCGCCGGCGGCCCGTTCGGCATCTATGTCCACGTGCCGTTCTGCTTCACCCGCTGCGGCTATTGCGACTTCAACACCTACACGCCCGCCGAGCTGGGCGGGGTGAACCCCGACGCATGGCTGGACAATCTGCGCTCAGAGCTCGAACTCGCGGCCGCTCGGTTGGGCGGACCGACCGTGCAGACCGTCTTCGTCGGCGGCGGGACACCGTCGCTGTTGGGCCCGGAGCGCTTCACCCGGGTGCTGGAATCGGTGCGGGACAACTTCGAGCTGGCCGCCGACGCCGAGGTGACCACCGAGGCCAACCCGGAGTCGGCGTGGCCGGACTTCTTCGCCGCGGCGCTCGCCGCCGGCTGCACCAGGGTGTCGTTGGGTATGCAATCGGTGTCGCCTCGGGTGCTGGGTGTGCTCGACCGGATCCACACGCCGAACCGGTCGGCGGCGGCGGCCCGCGAGGCGCTTGCCGAAGGGTTCGAACACGTCAGCCTCGACCTCATCTACGGCACCCCCGGTGAGTCCGACGACGATCTGCTGCGATCGGTCGAAACCGCGATCGACACCGGCGTCGACCACGTGTCCGCCTACGCCCTGGTCGTCGAGGACGGCACCGCGCTGGCGCGCCGGGTCCGCAGCGGCGAACTGGACGCTCCCGACGACGACGTTCTTGCACATCGCTACGAGCTGGCGGACGAGCAGCTGTCGGCGGCCGGCTTCGACTGGTACGAAGTGTCTAACTGGAGTCGGCCGGGCGGGGAGTGCCGACACAACCTGGGGTACTGGGACGGTGGTCAGTGGTGGGGCGCCGGTCCGGGCGCGCACAGCTTCGTCGGCGCGACGCGCTGGTGGAATGTCAAGCATCCCAACGCTTATGCCCAGATCCTGGAAGGTGACGCGCTACCGGTCGCGGGTTTCGAGCAGCTGGACGCCACCAGCCGCCACACCGAGGACGTGTTGCTGCAGATCCGGCTGCGTCAGGGTCTGCCCACCGAACTGCTGGACGACGCCGAGCGCGAGCGCGCCGGCGTCGCCATCGAGGATGGCTTGCTGTCTCGGGAG
>NZ_DATNJW010000325.1:0-8862 GCF_035603715.1 Mycobacterium sp.
CCTGCCAGGAGTTCATCACCCAGTTGGGCCGCAACTTCCAGGTCATCTACGAACAAGCCAACTCCCACGGCCAGAAGGTCCAGACGGCAGGCAACAACATGTCGTCCACCGACTCCGCCGTCGGCTCCAGCTGGGCCTAACCCCCACACCACCCACTGTGGCCCGCACACCCATCGGTGTGCGGGCCACAACTTTTTCCAGGCCAGGGCGGCGCCAGCTCTGAGGCTGGTCACCACGAGTCACAGCAGCACCGTCGGCTAGTTGCCACTCGTTTTCAGAATGGTGACCACCGGCGATATCACGGCAGGGTGATATCGCCGGTGGTCACAAAACGAAAAAGGGATGTCGCCGACCTCAGAGGCCGATGTGACGGGTGAGACTCACCGAGATTTCGCGGCCAGCCGATGGCCGGGTCCCGCTCTCGGCGATACCGGCGGTACCGGCTAGCCTGGAGCGCAATCCCCCAGCATCAAGGAGTTGCCATGGAAGGGTTTGCCGGAAAGGTAGCCGCGGTGACCGGCGCCGGTTCGGGCATCGGCCAGGCGCTGGCGTTGGAGTTGGGCCGCTCGGGCGTCTCGTTGGCGATCAGCGACGTCGACACCGAAGGGCTCGCGCAGACCGAGGAACAGCTCAAGGCCATCGGCGCGCCGGTGCGATCCGACCGGCTCGACGTCACCGAGCGTGAGGCCTTCCAGATCTACGCCGACCACATCAACGAGCACTACGGCAAGGTCAATCAGATCTACAACAACGCCGGCATCGCATTCACCGGCGACGTCGACATCAGCCACTTCAAAGACATCGAGCGGGTGATGGACGTCGACTTCTGGGGAGTCGTCAACGGCACCAAGGCATTTCTGCCGCACCTGAGCGCATCCGGCGACGGCCACGTCGTCAACATCTCCAGCCTCTTCGGGCTGATGTCGATGCCCGGGCAGGCCGCATACAACTCGGCCAAGTTCGCCGTGCGTGGCTTCACCGAAGCGCTGCGGCAGGAGATGGTGCTCAACCGCGAACCGGTCAAGGTGACGTCAGTGCACCCCGGCGGCATCAAAACCGCGATCGCCCGTAACGGCCTGACCGCCGAAGGGGTCAGCGCGCAGGCGCAGTCCACGTTCTTCGACAAGCGACTGGCCAGCACCACCCCGCGGCGAGCGGCCGAGATCATCCTGGACGGGGTGCGTAAGAACAAGGCCCGGGTGCTGGTCGGCCAGGATGCCGTAGTGCTGGATTTGATCGTGCGAGTCACCGGTTCGCATTACCAGCGACTGTTCGCCCCCGTCGTCGGACGGATGAAGCCGCCGTCGCGCTAACGCCCGAGCGGGTGTTCGTTCAGCCAGGCGTCGGCCACGGCCTGCGGGTCAGCCCCGGCGGTCACCTGTCGGCGCATCTCGACCAGTGCGGCGGTGTCCAGCACGCCGGCCACCTCGTTGACCGCCAGCAGCTGCCGATCGGTGAGCTCGTTGCGGCGGTAGAGCGGCACCACGTTCTCGGCCTGCAGCAGCGCCGGTTTGCCGTCGGTGAGCACCACGAGGTCGGCCGGGACATTCGGATCGGCGGTGGTGGTCCACGCCGCCGTCACCTCACCGGCCTTGACCGCGGCGAAAAGCTTTGCATCGTCTGTGAATTCGCGAGTTGCAGGTAACCGGCAGCTACCGATCGCCGGGGGCGTCGGCGCACCGGCGATCGATCCGACGATCAGCCCGTCGCAGTGCTGTGGCAGCGTGCCGAGATCGCTGCCGCCCCAACTCTTCGATGTCGATTCGGCAACCGCCAGCGCGGGTTTGTCCTCGGCCGCGGTGGTGTAGTCACCGGCGGCGATACCCTCCGGCAGCGCGCCGATCATCGCCTTGTAGACCTGCGCATCGGAACGCACGGTGGCCCCCGGCTGGAAAGCCTGCAGCACCCGGCCGGTGAGGCTGGGGACGACGCCGAACGCGCCAGAGTCCAACTGGGCCAACGGGTTTGGCGCCTGCTCGGTGCGCGCCGGAAAGCCGTAGGAGCGCAGTGCACCGGTGTAGATGTCAGCCAGCAGCGTTGCTTCGACACCCGAACGGGATCCGACGACCAGCTCCGCCGCGTGGTGCCCGGTGTGGCCGCAACCGGCCGTCGCCAGCGCAACACTCAGCACCAGCGCGATGAACCGGCCCGCAGTCACTCCGCGGCATCTGCTGCGGCGGCCACCGCGGCCGCAACCGCCGGCTCGACCCGCGGATCGAGCGGACTCGGAACAATCCGGTCATGCGCCAGGTCGTCGGCGGCAATGGAGTAAATCGCCTCGGCCGCAGCGATTTTCATCTCTTCGGTGATCCGGCGGGCACCGGCGTCAAGCGCTCCGCGGAACACGCCGGGGAAGGCCAGCACATTGTTGATCTGGTTCGGGAAGTCACTGCGCCCGGTGGCGACGATCGCCGCATGCTTGGCCGCCGCGTCCGGGTGCACCTCCGGATCGGGGTTCGACAACGCGAACACGATGCCGCTGGGCGCCATGGTGGCGATCAGTTCCTCGGGAACCACGCCGCCGGAGACCCCGAGGAAGACATCAGCGCCTTCGAGCGCCTCGACCATGCCGCCGGTGCGGTCGAGCGGGTTGGTGCGGCCCGCGAGTTCGGCTTTCACGCCGTTCATGCCGGCACGGTCGCGATGCAGAATGCCCTGCGAATCCAGCACGGTGATGTCCGAAATACCCCTGGCCTGAAGCAGATTGGCGCATGCCACCCCCGCTGCCCCGGCGCCTGAGATGACGACGCGCAGCTCGGTCATGTCGCGGTCGAGCGCGGTTGCGGCACCCATCAGCGCGGCCAGCACGACGATCGCGGTGCCGTGCTGGTCGTCGTGCATCACCGGGCAGTCCAGCGCTTCGACGAGACGGCGCTCGATCTCGAAGCAGCGCGGCGCCGAGATGTCCTCGAGGTTGACCGCACCGAATGTCGGGCGTAGCCGCACCAGCGTCTCGACGATCTCGTCGGGGTCCTTGGTGTCCAGCACGATCGGGATGGCGTCCAGGCCGGCGAACTCCTTGAACAGCCCGCACTTGCCCTCCATCACCGGCAGCGACGCCGCCGGCCCGATGTCACCCAAACCGAGGACCGCGCTGCCGTCGCTGACCACGGCAACCAGCCGACCCGACCACGTGTAGCGGGCCGCCAAGGTGTGGTCGCCGGCGATCGCGCGGCTGACCTGTGCCACACCCGGGGTGTAAGCGATCGACAGCGAGCGCTGGCTGTCCAGCGCGGTCGTCAGGCCGACGGAAAGCTTGCCCCCGGAGTGCGCCTCGAAGATCTCCGCGTCGGTGATGGCGCCCTCGTCATTGTGGGTCTGTATCGATTCAACCAACTCAGACACGTCGCCCAGCGTACTGACTACTCATTAGTAGCCCTAATCGACAAGCGTCCGAAGTGCCTCAGATCAGGCCCAGGTCGGTGACCGCGCTGCGCTCGTCGGCGAGCTCGGCGGTCGATTTGTCGATCCGGCCGCGGGAGAAGTCGTTGATGTCCAAGCCCTGCACGATGCTCCAGTTGCCACCCTTGGTGGTCACCGGGAACGACGAGATCAGACCCTCGGGCACCCCGTAAGAGCCGTCGGAGATGACGGCCATCGACACCCAGTCGTCCTTGGGGGTGCCCAGCAACCAGTCGCGGGCCGCGTCGACGGTGGCCGACGCTGCCGAGGCCGCTGAGGAACTGCCGCGGGCATCGATGATCGCCGCGCCGCGCTTGGCGACGGTCGGGATGAAGTCGTCGGCGATCCACTTCTCGTCGTTGACCACCTCGGCGGCGTTCTTGCCGTTGATCTCGGCGTGGAAGATGTCCGGGTACTGGGTGGCCGAGTGGTTGCCCCAGATAGTGACCTTCTTGATGTCGGTGACCTTGGCGCCGGTCTTCTTGGCCAGCTGCGAGATGGCCCGGTTGTGGTCCAGCCGGGTCAGCGCCGAGAACCGCTCCTTGGGGATGTCGGGCGCGTTGTTCAATGCGATCAGCGCGTTGGTGTTGGCCGGGTTACCGGTCACCCCGATGCGGACGTCGTCGGCGGCGACGGAGTTCAGCGCCTTGCCCTGCGCGGTGAAGATCGCGCCGTTGGCCTCCAGCAGGTCGCCGCGCTCCATGCCCGGCCCACGCGGGCGGGCACCGACCAGCAGGGCCAGGTTGACGCCGTCGAAGATCTTGTTCGGGTCGGCGCCGATCTGCACGCCGGACAGCAGCGGGAACGCGCCGTCGTCGAGCTCCATCACCACGCCTTCGAGCGCTTTGAGGGCGGGCTCGATCTCGAGCAGCCGCAGCTCGATCGGGCGGTCGGGGCCCAGCAGCGAGCCGCTGGCCAGGCGAAACAGCAGGCTGTAGCCGATCTGGCCGGCGGCACCGGTGACGGCAACCTTCAGGGGTGTTGTGCTCACGTCAATTCGCTCCTTGGGTGGAGATCGGCACAGGCGATATCGGCCTGATGCCCAATCGCGTCGCGTCGAAACTAGCGCACTCCCGGACTCGGAAAATTCCTACCCCGCATCAACACCGGTCAGGGCGATCGCGAACACGAAATAGCCATGTCGGGCGCGTAACATGACCGACGTTTGTATCTGATGTGAGCGCTCACCCGGGGAGGTGTCACGTGCCGTCCTTTCGCGAGTTAACGGACATACCTGAGACGCTGCGGGCCCTCGCTCCCACCGAAACCGGACATCCCGTGCCGGTTGACGACCAACCCGCCGACCTGGCCGTCGTCGATTGCGCCGTGTACGTCGATGGTCAACGCCTGGAAGGCAGCTGCAGTTACCCCGACGCCCGCAACAAAGTCGCCGAGCTGCGACTGGCTGGGCAGGAAGCGTTTGCGTGGATCGGACTGCACTCGCCTACCGAGCATCAGATGGAGGAGGTCGGCGACGTGTTCGACCTGCACCCGCTGGCCATCGAGGACGCGGTGCTAGCCCACCAGCGACCGAAGCTCGAGCGCTACGACGACATGCTGTTCCTGGTGCTCAAGACGGTTAATTACATTCCGCACGAGTCGCTGGTACTGACCCGCGAGGTCGTCGAGACCGGCGAGGTCATGGTGTTCGTAAGCCACGATTTCGTGGTGACCGTACGGCATGGCGAGCACGGCGGGCTGTCGGACGTACGTAAGCGAATGGACGCCGACCCCGAACACATCCGGCTGGGCCCGTTCGCGGTGATGCACGCGATCGCCGACGCAGTGGTCGACCACTACCTCGCCGTGACGATGCACATGGCGACCGACATCGACGCCATCGAAGAGGTCGCGTTCTCCCCCGGGTCCCGCACCGAAATCGAGCCGATCTATCAGATCAAGCGTGAGGTCGTCGAGCTGCGCCGGTCGGTCAACCCGCTGTCGGTGCCTTTCACGCGGCTGCAGACCGAACACAAAGACCTGATCTCCAAGGAAGTTCGGCGCTATCTGCGCGACGTCTCCGACCACCAGTCGCTGGCCGCTGATCAGATCGCCAGCTACGACGACATGCTCACCTCGCTGGTGCAGGCGGCATTGGCCCGGGTCGGCTCGCAGCAGAACGACGACATGCGCAAGATGGCGGCGTGGGCGGCCCTCTTGGCGGTGCCGACCATGGTGGCAGCGATTTACGGAATGAACTTCAAGTTCATGCCCGAGCTGAACTGGACATGGGGATACCCGGGGGTCATGGCCGCCATGGCGGTCTCGTGTGCCTACCTGTACTTCCGGTTCCGCAAGCAGAAGTGGCTGTAGTTCGGCTGCCTGGGGCACATCGAACGTCCGTTGGCGCAGGTGCTGAGCGACACTTGTGACGTGACCGATCAGTGTGGCTGTGCGGCAGGGCGATTGGGGTCCAGCACGTCGACCCCGTCGCTTTGCCACGCCGCGCGCATCGCGTCGGCGCCTTTCAGCCGGACCCAGGCGGCCTCGGTCGCGGTGATCGGCGTCGCCGACAGAAAGCGCACCGGCTCGCGCGGCGGGTCCAGTGGCAGGTCGGCGATGTCGCTGTCGCCCAACAGCACCGCGGTGAACGCCGCGCGCCCCGACGGTCGCGCCCACAGCGGCGTGCCGAGGTCGACCAGCGCATCCGTCGCCAGCACCACGCCCTCGACCGCGGGAGACGCTGCCACGATCGCCAGGCTGCGGGCGAGTCCGGTGATGGCTCCCGGATCACGCAGCCGCAGAACGACTTCGGCTCGCGGGCCCTGTTCAGGATCAGCGAACACCGCAGTCGGGTCGACCATCGGATGCCGCGAGCAGCCCAGCGACACGTAATGCACCACCCCGTCTACGTGAGGGTGATAGCGCAACACATCAAGAGACTCCGCACCCAGAAACGTCACGCTGGCGACGTCGGGATCGGCGCGGCCGAAGTGGGCGTCCAGGTGCTCCCGCACCCGCACCAGTGGTTGGGTCACTGCGTCTCGGGCGGCGGGACGATCGTCAGGTTCGCACCGCTGTCCGGATCGAATACCGCGAGTTGTGATGTGTCGAAGGCTAATTCGAATTTCTTGCCCTTCGCGGCCTTCGACGCCGCGGGCACCCGGGCAACAAATTCGTGTTCCGGTCCCCCGGTTTCGTCGTCGAGTTCGGATAGCTGGTCGGAGTGCACGGCCGGACCCTCGGCGGTGAAGTACACGTACTTGTCGGCGCCCAACGACTCGACCAGGTCGACGTTCACCTCGAAGCTCAGCGAGCTGATCCGCTGGTAGGCGTCGATCAGCGCCGCATCCTGCAGGTGCTCCGGGCGGACGCCGACGATGACGTCCTTCGGCGCCGAGTTGGTGGCAAGCAGATCGAGGACGGGTTGGGTCAAGGTGATCTCGCCGAACGTCAGGCTCAATCCGGTCTCGGTCAGGCCGGCGGGAAAGAAGTTCATCGCCGGCGAGCCGATGAAGCCCGCGACGAACAAATTCGCCGGCCGCTCGTAAAGCTCGTCGGGCGTTCCGATCTGCTGGACGACGCCGCCGCGCATCACCACCACGCGATCGCCCAGCGTCATGGCCTCGGTTTGATCGTGGGTCACGTAGACGGTGGTGGTACCCAGCCGCCGCTGCAGCCGGGCGATCTCGCCGCGCATCTGGACACGCAGTTTGGCGTCGAGGTTAGACAGCGGCTCGTCCATCAGAAATGCCTTCGGGTGGCGCACGATCGCCCGCCCCATCGCGACCCGCTGACGCTGACCGCCGGACAGCTGTGCGGGCTTGCGGTCGAGGACGTCGATGAGGTCGAGAATTCTCGCGGTGTCCTCGACCTTCTCGGTGATCTCAACCTTTTTCATCTTCGCCAGAGTGAGCGGGAATGCGATATTCTGCCGCACCGTCATGTGCGGGTAGAGCGCGTAGGACTGAAAGACCATCGCGATGTCGCGGTCTTTGGGCGCCTTCTCGTTGACCCGCTCGCCGCCGATACGGAGTTCTCCGGAGGAGATATCCTCCAGTCCGGCAATCATATTGAGCGTCGTCGATTTTCCACAGCCGGAAGGCCCGACCAGGATCACGAACTCGCCTTCGGCGATGGTGAGGCTGAGTTCCTGCACGGCCATCGCGCCGTCGGGGTAACTCTTGGTCACCCGGTCCAACACAATCTCGGCCATCGCGCTATCCCTTCACCGCACCCGACGTCAATCCCGCGACAATCCGTCGTTGGAAGACTAGAACAAAAACGATAATCGGCACCGTGATCACCATGGCACCCGCCGCGATCGATCCGGTCGGCTCCTCGAATTGCGAACTGCCGGTGAAGTTCGCGATCGCCACCGGCGCCGTGATCGCCGCATCGGTGGCCGTCAGCGACAGGGCAAGGAGCAGATCGTTCCAGGCGAAGATGAAGACCAGGATGGCCGTGGTCACGATGCCCGGAGCGGCCAGTGGGGCGATTACCTTCCGGAATGCCTGTGCCGGTGTGGCGCCGTCCATTTTCGCGGCCTTCTCCAAGTCCCACGGGATTTCCCGGAAGAAGGCCGAGAGTGTGTAAATCGCCAGCGGCAAGGCGAAGGTGATATACGGAATGATCAGCCCGGGCCAGGTATCGAACAGCCCGATCCTGCGTTCGATGTTGAACAGCGGCGTGACCAACGAGATCGCCGGGAACATCGAAATCAGCAACACCACACCGATCAACAAACGCTTGCCGGGAAATTCCAGCCGCGCTACCGCGTACGCCGCCATCGCGCCGATCAGCACCGCGATCACCGTGGTGGTCACGCCTATGCCGACGGAGTTGATCAGCGCCGAGCTGAAGAAATTGCCGCGGAAGATTCCGCGGTAATTGTCGAACGTCAGCGACGACGGAATCAGCTTGCCGTCCTTGACCGTTGACGTCGGCTTGAGCGAAAGGCTGAGAATCCACAGCACCGGCATTAGCGCGTACACCAGCACCATGGCGTCGACGGTCACCCATGCCGCGGCACGCCGGGCGCCCTTTCGCTCAGCGCGCATCGCCGCCGCCTGGTGCCGACGCGCCGAATAACTTGATGAAGATGAAGGCGATCAGGGTGACGCAGCCGAAGATCAGCACCGAAATCGCCGACCCCAAACCGACATTGAAGCCTTTGAACAAGTTGTCGTAGCCAAGCACCGACACCGAGCCAGTGTTGCCGGTGCCGCCGGTGAGGACGTAGATGTTGTCGAAGATCCGGAACGCATCCAGCGTGCGGAACAGCAGCGCCACCAGGATCGCCGGTTTGATCAGTGGCAGCGTGATCTTCCGCAGCCGCCGCCATGCGCCGGCGCCGTCGATCTCTGCGGCCCGCAGTAGGTCTGCCGGCACCAGCGCCAGGCCGGCCAGTAGCAACAGCGACATGAACGGCGTTGTCTTCCATACCTCGGCGATCACGACGACGCCCAGCGACGAAAACTGGTGAGTCAGAGGAGCGCTGCCGTGTGGCAGCAGGTTGGC
>NZ_DATNJW010000326.1:0-12228 GCF_035603715.1 Mycobacterium sp.
CGGTCGTGGTTACCTGCCTGCCGGTGAGTATGTCTTGCGCGCCTTCACCTTTCCGTTCGACAAGGTCCGGGTTCTGATCGTGGGCCAGGACCCGTATCCGACGCCCGGACACGCCGTCGGTCTGAGCTTCTCGGTGGCCGCCGACGTCCGGCCGCTGCCGCGGAGTCTGGAGAACATTTTCGCCGAATATCGCACAGACTTAGGCTTTCCGGTGCCGTCCTGCGGCGACCTCACACCGTGGGCGCAGCGCGGGGTGCTACTGCTCAACCGAGTACTGACCGTCCAGCCTGGTAACTCGGCATCCCATCGCGGCAAGGGCTGGGAGGCGGTCACCGAGCGCGCGATCCGTGCACTGGTCGACCGTCGACAGCCGATGGTGGCCATTCTGTGGGGCCGCGACGCGTCGACGCTCAAGCCGATGCTGGCCGGCAGCGATTGTCTCTCGATCGAATCACCGCATCCCTCACCGCTGTCGGCGTCGCGGGGATTCTTCGGCTCGCGTCCGTTCAGTCGAGCGAACGAACTGCTGGCTCAGATGGGTGCCGAGCCCATCGACTGGCAACTGCCGTAACGAGCTGAGCTAACGGCGCTCGGTACCGAACGCTGCTGTGGAACAATGACGAACCGCAGCAGGAGGTGATGGTGGTGGCTCAGAGAAACTTCCGGGCGGCGCACGTCGCCGTAACTGGGCGTGATTCGTGACGCTGACGATTGCTGACATCGACCGCTGGAGCGCCGAGGCGGTGCGCGAGGTGTTCCATGCGGGCACCGCGCGCGGACAGGCCACCTTGGAAGCCTCCCGTCAGCTGAGCACGCTGTCGGTCTTCGACTCGTGGCAGGGCGCGACCGCCGAGGCGAGAAAGCACACCAACGCCTCGATTCGGCAAGACCTCGATGAGCACGGCAATGAGTCCTTGATGGTGGCCCAAGCGGCGGGAAGTGCCGCCGACGGCATCGAACGCGTGCAGTCCAAACTGCGCACGCTGCGTCACGATGCCGCCGCGTTGCACATGACGATCGACGCGTCGACCAACAAGGTGGTCCCTGATTCGACATTCAACGGCCCGCCGATGGAAGCCCTGATCGCCGAGCAGCAGCTACAGCCCCGGCTGGATGCCATTGTGGTCGAGGCGAATACCGTCGATCAGGAATTGGCGTCCGCGATCAGCATGGCCGACGGCGACCTACCGGTACCGCTGACGTTCCCGGGAACCCCGTTGGGCGCCCCGCCTGCGGGTCACAACGCCGCGTCCGGTCAGTGGCAAGTCGACTCGTCGCACGGCTACGACAGCCCCGTTCCGCCGCAGGGGCCGGTCGTCCCGTGGCGGCCGACGAACCTTTCCGACAAGCTCGCGACCGGGCCGTCCACCGGTCTGCTCACCACCGACAAGACCGGGCTGAGCGACACTGCCGACGGGTTCGATTTGCAACAGGGCTACAAGATCCGCATCACCGGCAGCCAGGACACCGGGATAACAAAAATGGTCCAGGGTTCGGATGGCAGGTATTACCAAGCCCGTTGGATCGAGAACACCTACGCAATGCAGACGACGAAGGTGATGCAAGGCACCGGCGATCTGGGTGGCATCACCGGCTATCCGATAACCATGCCGTGGAAACCTGTGTCGCTCAACGAAATAGCGAATACCGCGGCGCTGTATCCGGGCAAGACCTTTTACCTTCCCGATGGTTGCGGCGGCACTATTCCGATAGTGAACGGCGCGCTACCGACGCCCACCGTCCCCGTCATGACGGCTCAGCGTTGACCGAGGGAAGCGCCCATTCATTCCGCACGGCGCTGCGATTGTCAGCGGCCGGCGCCTTCGCGGTGACTATCGCCGTCTCGGTGTGGGTGTTGGTCATGAGCCCTGGAGGTAAGCCGGCGGATTGTGCTACCGCACAGCAGATGTGGACGTACTACCAGTCGCAGCTGGCCTCGGCGCGCTCGGCGGCGTTGAAGTCCAAGGGCGACAATGACGCAACCGCGGTGAAGTACCAGACCATGCTCAACGAGTTGCAGGCGTATGCAAACCGCGTCACCACGCCTGATATTCGGCCCCGCACGGACCAGATCGTGACGATCAACCGTGACATGTTCGAGCAGTGGAAGCGTTGGGTCGCGCAAAGTCAGGTCGCGTCAACCGACCCGGCGGCGCCGACCTCGTCGGATACGCAGTTCGGTAATCAGTTCGTCGCGAGCGCTCGAAAGTTGAAATTGGTGCACGCCGAGCTAGAGGCTGCCTGCTCGACCTAACCGTGCGGGCTCACGATTCGTGTCGATCCTGTCCAGCCGAGTTGGTGTCGTCGTCCAGAAAAAGGCTGGTGTCGTCATCCGGGTATGGCCGGCCCGGCGGCGTCACATCCCGGTTGCCCGGTGTCGCTTGCATGGAGTCGGGGTAGTGCGGGTCGACGAAATTGAGATCGTGGCCTTTGCGCTGCAGTGAGCGCCCGACCAGATAGATGGCGGCGCAGACCACGGCAAACGCCGCGATGATGCCGATTACAGCGAGGATCTCCACCGGAGTCCCTCCGGGCCTCAACTAGCCGCGAACGACCTTGCCGGCCTTGAGGCAGGAGGTGCACACGTTGATGCGGTGCTTGTTACCGCCGGGACGGTTGGACACGCGCACGCTCTGGATGTTGGGATCCCATCGACGGCTGGTCCGGCGATGGGAGTGTGACACCGACTTGCCGAAGCCGGGGCCCTTCCCGCAGATATCGCAGACGGCAGCCATACGTGAAACTCCTCAGACTCTGGGGCCAACGACCTTACGGGTGGCCCGACGACCTGGCAAGAATAGCTGCCGTCGGGCGGAACCGCCAAAACGATCAACAATCGGCAGGTGTCGTGTGACCAGTGCTGTCGTTCTGAATAGATAGGCTGGCGCCCACCGATGGCGGCGTGAGGGGGTTGGGGCAGGTGGGGTCGGGACTGACTGAGCCGGGTCGCACGCTGGATGCGTTCGCGTTACGTGACTGGGCGCACACCTGCGTCGGCGACCTGATCACCCATATCGACGAGATCAACCGCCTCAACGTGTTCCCGGTCGCCGATTCCGACACCGGGGTAAACATGCTGTTCACCATGCGCTCGGCGCTGGCCGAGGCCAACACGGACGCGAAATCCGCCGATGTCGTCACGACGGCGGCCGCGCTGTCCGCGGGGGCGCTGAACGGCGCGCGCGGCAACTCCGGTGTGATTCTGTCCCAGATCCTGCGGGGCATCGCCGACGCGACGGCACGCGCTGCTGCCGACTCCGATGATGAACTCCACCAGATCGATGCCGCGCTGCTCGGCGCGGCGCTGCACCGCGGGGTCGACCTGGTTGTCGCCTCGATGGGCGGGCGGGAGATCCCCGGGACGATCGTCTCGGTGCTCAAAGCCGCCGGTGATGCCGTCGAGCAGTCCGCGAGCGCGGGGGAAGGGCTGTCACCGGCGGTCATCGTCGCCGGTGAGGCCGCGGTGATCGCGCTGGAGAAGACTCCCGAGCAGCTTGACGTGCTGGGCGACGCGGGTGTGGTCGATGCCGGTGGCCGCGGCTTGCTGGTGCTTCTGGATGCGCTGCGCTCAACGATCACCGGTCAGGCGCCAAACCGCAAGGTCTACGAGCCGGCGCCGCGTCGGCCGGTCCCCGAAATCGCCGCGCAACCCCCAGCGCCGCAATTCGAGGTGATGTACCTGCTGGGCGGGTGCGACACCGAGGGGGCCGACTTGTTGCGCGAGCGGCTGGATGAGCTCGGTGAATCGGTGGCCATCGCCACGTCCGGGGTCGTCGGTGGTTACTCCGTTCACGTCCACACCGACGACGCCGGAGCGGCGATCGAAGCGGGTCTTGCGGTCGGCGATCCGCGGCGAATCCAGATATCGATGCTCACCAGCGGCGCCAGCGGGTTACCACCGGGCAGTTGGACGCGGGAGCGGGCGGTGCTCGCGGTCGTCGACGGCGACGGCGCGGCCGAGCTGTTCGGCGGCGAAGGGGCCTGCGTGCTGCAGCCCGATCCGCTCGCCGACGACCCGACGACCGTGATCACCGCCCAGCAGTTGCTGCGCGCGGTCGTCGACACCGGGGCGGCGCAGGTAATGATCCTGCCCAACGGCTACGTCCTCGCCGAGGAACTGGTGGCTGGGTGCACCGCGGCCATCGGGTGGGGGATCGACGTGGTCCCGCTGCCCACCGGATCGATGGTGCAGGGCCTGGCCGCGCTCGCGGTACACGAACCGGGCCGGCAAGCCGTCAACGACGGCTACACGATGGCCCGCGCCGCGGGCAGCGCCCGGTACGGGGAAGTGCGCGTAGCCACCGAAACGGCGTTGACCTGGGCAGGCACCTGCGAGCCCGGCAATGGGCTGGGCATCGCCGGCGACGAAGTGCTGATCGTGGCACCCGACCTCGCTTTGGCCGCAACCGGCCTGATCGATCTGTTGCTGGGCGCCGGCGGCGAGCTGATCACCGTGCTGGTCGGCCAGGGCATCGACGCGGAATCCGTCGAGTCGGCGCTGCGCGCCCATGTGCACGACCACCACCCCGGCACCGAGCTCGCGATCTATCGCACCGGCCACCGCGGCGACGCGCTGCTGATCGGGGTCGAATAACCATGGCGTCGCTCAGCGACCGCCTCGATTACATCGTCGGAGCCAAAGCCGCCGGGCCGCTCGACGAGGTATTCGGTATCCGTACGGTCGACGACCTACTCCGGCACTACCCCCGCAGCTACGTCGAAGGCACCACGGTCCGAGGCGCCGACGACGAACAACCGCCTGAAGGCGAGCACATCACCCTCGTCGACGAGATCACCGATGCCGCGCTGCTTCCCATCAAAAGCCGCCCACGGGACAAGCTTTTTCGCGTCACCCTCGGTTCCGGCCGCGGCAAGGTCACCGCCACCTTCTTTCATCCCAAGAAGTGGATCACCGACCAACTGTCCAAAGGCACCCGCGTCATGTTGTCCGGGGAGGTGGGTTATTTCCGCGGCGCGATGCAACTCACGCACCCTGACTTTCTGGTACTGGACGCCGCCGACGGAAGAAACCGTGGCAGCCGGTCACTGAAGATGATCGCCGACGCCTCCCAGGCGGTGAGCGGGGAAGTACTGCAGGAGGCATTCGAGCGCACCTTCTACCCGATCTACCCGGCCAGCGCGAAGCTGCAGAGCTGGGACATCTTCAACTGTGTTCGACAGGTGCTCGAGGTGCTCGATCCGATTCCCGACCCGCTGCCCGAAACGCTCTGCGCCGCGCACAGGCTGGCCTCCGAAGACGAGGCCCTGCGCGCCATCCACCTGGCCGAGAACGACGCCGACCGCAGGCGGGCCAAGGAGCGGTTGGCCTTCGACGAAGCGGTGGGTCTGCAATGGGCGCTGGTGTGCCGGCGCCACGGCGAACTGGCCCAATCCGGGCCGGTGGCACCGTCGAGTCAGACCGGCCTCAAACACGAACTGCTGCACCGCTTGCCGTTCGAGCTGACCGCGGGCCAGCGCGAGGTGCTCGACGTCCTCTCCGGCGAACTCGCGGCCAACCGGCCGATGAACCGGCTCCTACAAGGCGAGGTGGGTTCTGGCAAGACCATCGTCTCGGTGTTGGCGATGCTGCAGATGGTCGACGCGGGCTACCAGTGCGCACTGCTGGCACCTACGGAAGTTCTTGCTGCACAGCATCTTCGATCAATCAACGACGTGCTCGGCCCGCTGGCGATGGGTGGTCAGCTCGGCGGTGAGGACAGCGCGACACGTGTCGCGCTACTGACCGGCTCGATGTCGCAGGCGCAGAAGAAGCATGTCCGCACCGAGATCGCCGGTGGCCAGGTGGGCATCGTCGTCGGCACGCATGCGCTGTTGCAGGACGCGGTCGAGTTCGACCGGCTCGGCATGGTGGTCGTCGACGAGCAACACCGCTTCGGGGTGGAGCAGCGAGATCAGCTGCGGGCCAAGGCGCCTGCCGGCATCACGCCGCACCTGCTGGTGATGACCGCCACGCCGATACCGCGGACCGTAGCCCTGACCGTGTACGGCGATTTGGAGACGTCGACGCTGCGCGAGCTTCCCCGTGGCCGCCAGCCGATTACGACCACCGCCATCTTCGTCAACGACAAACCGGCCTGGCTGGACCGAGCCTGGAGTCGCATCGTCGAGGAAGTCGCCCAAGGGCGGCAGGCCTACGTGGTGGCGCCCCGAATCGACGACAGCGACAGCAGCGGGCAGGCCGAGAAAGACCAAAGGCCCTCGGCGACAGTCGAGGAACTCTATGCGCGACTGGGCCGCGATCAGCTGTCCGGTCTGCGGCTGGGGCTCATGCATGGCCGGCTGACCGGCGATGAGAAGGACGCCGTGATGGCGGCGTTTCGGGCCCGCGAGATCGATGTACTGGTGTGTACCACGGTCATCGAGGTCGGTGTCGACGTTCCCAACGCGACCGTGATGCTGGTGATGGACGCCGACCGCTTCGGGATCAGCCAGCTGCACCAGCTGCGCGGGCGCATCGGCCGGGGCGAACACGCCAGCATCTGTCTGTTGGCCAGTTGGATGACGCCGCACTCACGGGCGGGCCAGCGGCTGAGCGCGGTTGCCGGGACGCTCGACGGTTTCGAGCTTGCCGACCTGGATCTGCAGGAACGCCGCGAGGGAGATGTGCTGGGCCGCAGCCAGTCCGGCCGTGCGATCACGCTGCGGCTGCTGTCGCTGATCGATCACCGCGACGTCATCGAGGCGGCTCGCGACTTCTGCGAACAGGTCTACGAGGATCAGGCCGCCCATCCTGGATTGGAGCTACTGGCAGCACCTTTCACCGGTAACGAACGCATCGAATTTCTGGACAAGTCATGACCCGCAAGACATGGCTGTGGCTTTCGGCGATCACGATTCTCACTGTGCTGGTTGCCTATCAGGCGGTGGTCACATCGACGGGGGATCGCGACCGGGAGTTCGCGGCCCGCGCCGACGTTCCGACTGTGCAGCCCGGCGTCGACGTGCTGGGCGGAATCACTTTGGTGCCGTGGAGGGTTCGTCACTACGACTACCACCGAGCGGCGTTCGGCGAAGCGTGGACCGACGACAACGACGCCCCCGGTGGGCATAACGGGTGCGACACCCGCGACGACATCCTCAACCGCGACCTGGTCGACAAAACCTTCGTGTGGACCAAACACTGCCCCGATGCCGTCGAGACCGGCACTCTGCACGACCCGTACACCAACGCCACCATCAACTTCCACCGCGGCGCCAAGGTCGGCGAGGCGGTGCAGATCGACCACATCGTGCCGTTGGCGCTGGCCTGGGACATGGGCGCCAACGACTGGCCCGTCGCGCAGCGGATCCGCTTCGCCAATGACCCGGCGAATCTCCTTGCCGTACAAGGTCAGGCGAACCAGGACAAAGGTGATTCCCAGCCCGCGCTGTGGATGCCGCCCAACGCCGCGTTCCACTGCCAGTACGCCATGCAGTTCATCGCGGTGTCCCGCGGCTACGGGCTGCCGATCGATCTGGTGTCGAGCAACGTGCTGCGTCAGGCCGCGGCGGGCTGCCCGACCGGATAGCGGCTAGATGCCGGTGTAGGTCAGCGGATCCTCGCGCACCCGGGTGCCGTCATTGAGCCCGTTGAGGGCTTCCATGTGTGCGGCGGTCAACTCGAAATCGAAGACATCGAAATTGCCGGCGATCCGCTCGGGGTTCCCGGACCGCGGGATCACCACGTTGCCCAGTTGAATGCTCCACCGGATCAGCACCTGCGCCGCCGTGCGCTCGTATTCGGCGGCGATCGACGTCACGGTGGGGTTATCCAGCAACCTGCCGACCGCCAGCGGGCTGTAGGCCTCGGTGACGACGTTGTGTTGTGCGTTCACTGCTCGTAGCTCGGCCTGGTTGAGCAGCGGGTGCAGCTCGATCTGGTTGACGGCGGGAGTGACGTAGGTCAGGTCGATCACCGTCTCGAGGTATTCCTCGTTGAAATTGCACACCCCGATCGAACGGGTATGACCGTCGCCGCGGGACTGAATGAGGCCCCCGAAGGCGTCCACGTATTTACCCAGTTGCGCCTGTGGCCAGTGGATGAGAAAGAGGTCGACGTAGTCCAGCCCGAGCTTGTCCAGGCTGACCTTGACGGCGTCCTGGGCGACGTTGAAACCGTGATCGGCGTTGGCCACTTTGGTCGTGACGAACAGTTCCGCACGGGGAATTCCGGAGGCCGCGATGGCGCGGCCGACGGCGGCTTCGTTGCCGTACACCGAGGCGGTGTCGATCAGCCGATAGCCGATCTCCAGCGCCGTCGAGACGGCGCGTTCGGTCTCGTCATCGGACAACTCCGCGACGCCGAGGCCGAGCACCGGCATCGTGTTCTCGTCGTTGAGTGCGATGGATGGGACGTAGGCGCCCGACTCGCCGGTCACGTCATTCACCTGCCTGTGAAGTCGAAGGTTCGTGGATCAGGACCCAACCGGTTTCCGTCGTCGAGCGATGAGATTGACGCCATGTCGTTTTCGCTTAGTTCGAAATCGAACACGTCGAAGTTGCTCGCAATCCGTTCAGGGTTTACTGACTTGGGAATGACGATGTTACCGAGCTGAATATGCCATCGAATCAGAACCTGGGCCGGCGTTCGGCCGCGGTCCTCGGCGACCGCGGTGACGGTGGGATCGGTCAGCAACGAACCCTGCCCGAGCGGGCCCCACGCCTCGGTCGCGATTCCGAGGCGGGCGTGCAGCTCCCGAAGCTCGGTTTGCGGCAACCGGGGATGCAGCTCGACCTGGTTGACGGCCGGCACGATCCCGGTGGCATCGACCAAAGTATTGATGTGCTCCGGTTGAAAATTGCTGACCCCGATGGACCGGATCCGGCCCTGGTCACGCAGATGGGCGAACGCCTTGAAGGTGTCGACGAATTTATTCAGTTTCGGCATCGGCCAGTGCACCAGGTAGAGGTCGAGGTAGTCGATCCCCAGCCGATCCAAGCTGGCGTCGAATGCGGCCAGCGTGCTGTCGTAACCCTGGTCGGCGTTCCACAGCTTGGTCACCAAGTAGAGTTCGTCTCTGGGCACGCCGGACTCGGCGACAGCGCGGCCGGTTTCGCGTTCGTTTTTGTACATCGCCGCGGTGTCGATATGGCGGTAGCCGGCGCGCAGCGCGGTGCCCACCGCCTGCTCGGTGTCCGCGGGCGCGATCTTGAACACGCCGAATCCGATGGCGGGAATGCAGTTACCGTCGTTCAATTGGACCAGGGGATTTGAGGGGCTAGCCATGACACGAAGTCTGCCAGGCGCGCCGGACGTGCAGGTCAAAGCGCCGAGTGGGTGGGCAGGTCGGCTGCAGAGCGTCGCCACCAAAGTCGGTCTTAAGGTCATTCCCTGGGTGCCGAGTCGCGCCATACGGCTGCTGGCCGGCGGCCGCTCGGTGACGATCGATGGCAACACGCTGGATCCCACGTTGCAGCTGATGCTGTCCGCGCAGCGAGCTGTCGGCGTGACCGGTTTGGTCGTCGACGACGACCCGGTTGCCTCCCGGACCCAGGCACGAGAGATTGCGCTCGCCTTCGCGGGCCCGCAGGTTCACGTTGGGGTCAGCGACCTGTCGATACCCGGACCGGCGGGCGAAATCGCGGCTCGGCACTATAGTCCGGCAACCGCCGAGCCGGCGCCGCTGCTGGTCTACTACCACGGCGGCGGCTGGGTGATCGGCGACCTGGACACCCACGATGCGCTGTGCCGGTTGACCTGCCGCGACGCGGACGTCCACGTGCTGTCGATCGACTACCGGCTAGCGCCTGAGCATCCTGCGCCGGCCGCCGTCGACGACGCCTACGCGGCCTTTCGATGGGCGCACGAACACGGCCGCGACCTAGGGGCGATCCCCGGCAAGGTCGCCGTTGGCGGAGACAGCGCCGGTGGCAACCTCGCGACAGTCGTGTCGCGGCTGGCACGCGACGACGGGGCCCCGCTACCAGTGCTGCAGTGGCTCCTGTACCCGATCACCGACCTCACCGCGCAGACCCGGTCGCTCACCCTGTTCGCCGACGGCTTCGTGCTGACCAAGCACAACATGGATTTCTTCCACGCCCAATACCTGGACGGTTCTGGTGTCGACCGGACAGATCCACGGGTATCGCCCTCGCTGGCCGAGAATTTGTCGGGGCTGCCGCCTGCGCTGATCGCCACCGCGGGCTTTGACCCGCTGCGCGACGAGGGCGAGCAGTACGCGGCCGCGTTACAAGCTGCCGGTACTGCCGTCGATTTACGCTCGATGGGATCGCTGACCCATGCCTTCGGCAACTTCTTCCAGCTTGGCGGTGGAAGCGCGACGGCCACTACGGAGTTGATTTCGGCGCTGCGGGCCCATCTCAGCCGCGTCTGACCTGGCGATAGCGACGCCGGTAGGCTTAGTCGCTATCGCAGAGCGCATCGCGGCCGGACCGCGAAGCCGACTATCCGGAGTGTGAGCAAGCCCGTGGCCGCCAAATCCAACCGCCCAGCCCGATACGACCTCAACGCCGCCAGTCGCAGACGCGACCTGCTGGTCCGGATCGGGCTCACCTCGATCGTGGTGCTGTTCGCCGTCGTCCTCGTCGGCTACATCGTGATCTCGCACGACAAGAAGACCGCCGCCAGCGGCGCGCGGGCAGTCCGGGTGACGTCGAGCAAGCTGGTCACCAAGGACGGCAGCCATGATCCGAAAGCGGTCGTGACGTTCTACGAGGACTTCCTCTGCCCAGCCTGCGGCAATTTCGAGCGAGGGTTTGGCCCGACGGTGAGCAAGTTGATCGACGACGGCGCTATCGCGGCCGACTACTATATGGTGGGCCTGCTGAGCAGGCCGCAGAACCAGGACTACTCGTCGCGAGCCGGTAACGCCGCCTACTGTGTCGCCGATGAGTCGGTCGATGCCTTTCGGCGATTCCACACCGCGTTGTACACCAAGGACATTCAGCCCTCCGAGACCGGGACATCGTTCCCCGACAACGCCAAGCTGATCGAATTGGCCCGTGAGGCCGGCGTGGTCGGCAAGGTCCCGGAGTGCGTGAAGGCCGGCAAATATCTGCCGATGGTCGACGGGTTGGCGACATCGCAGGGTATTCACGCCACCCCGACCGTGCGGATCAATGGCCAGGACTACCAGTGGTCGACGCCGGACGCGTTTGTCGCCAAGATCAAAGAGATCGTCGGGGATGTGCCCGGAATCGACTCGGCTGCGACCCCAGCGGCGTCGTGACTGCCACGGCATCAGCCAAACCGGATGGGCCGGTGGAGGACTCGACGCCGCCGTCAGCCGCGCAGTCGGCCGTGTCGAGGGCCAGTGCGTGGTGGATACTCATCGCGGGCGTGATCGGGTTGATCGCCTCGGCGACACTGACGATCGAGAAGATCGAACTTCTGCTCAACCCCGCCTATGTGCCGTCATGCAACCTCAACCCGATCGTGTCGTGCGGTTCGGTGATGACGACGCCACAAGCATCGGCGCTGGGTTTCCCGAACCCGTTGATCGGCATCGGCGCATTCGTCGTCGTGACGGTCACCGGCGTATTGGCGGTAGCGAAAGTGCCACTGCCACGGTGGTATTGGGTCGGGATGACGCTCGGGACTCTGGCCGGCACGGCGTTCGTGCACTGGCTGATCTATCAGAGCCTCTACCGCATCGGGGCATTGTGCCCGTACTGCATGGTGGTGTGGGTGGCAACCATCTCGCTGTTGGTCGTGGTCGCCTCGATCGCGTTCGGGCCGAGCGGTGAACACCGCGGTGGGGCGGTTGCGCGCGAGCTCTACCATTGGCGCTGGTCGATCGCGACAATCTGGTTCACCGCCGTCTTTCTGCTGATTCTGGTCCGGTTCTGGGCCTACTGGTCAACGTTGATCTGAGCAATCGAAGTTAGGGATACAAGTGATTTCCAAAGTGCTGGTTGCCAATCGCGGTGAGATCGCGATTCGGGCGTTCCGGGCCGCCTATGAGCTTGGTGTCGGCACCGTCGCTGTATATCCCTATGAAGATCGAAATTCGTTGCACCGCCTGAAAGCTGACGAGTCTTATCAGATCGGCGATATCGGCCACCCGGTACGGGCGTACTTGTCGGTCGGTGAGATCGTGGCCACCGCCCGCCGTGCGGGCGCTGACGCGGTGTATCCCGGGTACGGCTTCCTGTCGGAGAACCCCGAATTGGCGGCGGCTTGCGCGCGGTTCGGCATCACCTTCGTCGGCCCCGGTGCCGAAGTGCTTCAGCTGACCGGTAATAAGTCTCGTGCGGTGGCCGCGGCGC
>NZ_DATNJW010000327.1:0-3032 GCF_035603715.1 Mycobacterium sp.
CGGGTGTATCCGCACCGCCCGGTGGTCATCGACGGGCGCTCACTCGACGAGATCGACCCGCCGTCGCGGCCGGTGATACCGCCGCTGATGCGGGGCTACCTGCGGTTGGGGGCGCAGATCTGCGGTGAGCCGGCCCACGACGCCGACTTCGGTGTGGGTGACTTTCCCGCGCTGCTGGACAAACGCCATGCCGACACGCGCTACCTGCGGCGACTCCGGTCGGTATCGGCGGCCACCGAAGCAGCGGGTCGGGTGGCTTGATGGCCGCTCCGGAGCCCCGCGACCACGCCTGGCTACCCCGGGCGACCTGCGATACGGGTTGCATACAAGCCGGCGGCTACGAAGCAACGCGGCGGATGATCGTGGCGCTGCGGGTCGCGCGGCGGATTACCTTGCTGGTGTTGTTGGCGCCCGCGTTGCCGCTGCTGGCGGGGGTGATTCCGGGCTGGTCGAAGTCGAGGCAGATCTACTGCCGGCTGCTGCTCTGGTGCCTCGGCGTCAAGATCAACGTCTCCGGCGGGCCGATCCGCAATCTGCCCGGGGTGCTGGTGGTCAGCGACCACATGTCCTGGCTGGACATCCTGACGATCGGTGCGGCACTGCCGTCCAGCCGCTGGCGGGCTTCACCGCTGTCGTTCGTCGCCCGCGCCGACGTGGCCGCCACCGGCGCGGTGAAGATGATGGCGCGCATCGTCAAGGTCATTCCGATCGAACGCGCCAAGCTGCGCCAGCTGCCCGAGGTCGTGGCCACCGTCGCCGCCCGGCTGTACGCCGGCCACACGGTGGTGGCGTTCCCCGAGGGCACCACCTGGTGCGGCCTGCCTGGACGGTCCCACCAGGGCTCGGGGCCGTTCTACCCGGCGATGTTCCAGGCCGCCGTCGACACCGGTCGGCCGGTTCAGCCGCTGCGACTGCGCTACCACCACCGCGACGGCAGCATCTCGACCGTGCCGGCCTACATCGGCGACGACACGCTGCTGGCGTCGATCGGCAGGCTGATGGTCGCCCGCCGCACGGTGGCGAAGATCTACGTCGAATCGCTGCAGCTTCCGGGTGACGATCGGCGTGAGCTGGCCCGCCGCTGCCAGGCCGCGATCCGCGTCACATCGACGCCACGCCCAGATCACGGGCAGCGGCCGTCCGTGCTGGCGTCCTGACCCCCGCTGGGCGTCGCTATCCTGGGCAGGTCATGGTCTACCTGGATCACGCTGCCACCTCCCCGATGCACCCCGCTGCTGTCGAGGCGATGACGGCCGTCCTGAGCACCGTCGGTAACGCCTCCTCGCTGCACGCCACCGGCCGGGTCGCCCGGCGTCGCATGGAGGAATCCCGCGAGCTGATCGCCGCCAAGCTCGGTGCCCGTCCGTCCGAGGTGCTCTTCACCGCCGGCGGCACCGAGAGCGACAACCTCGCCGTCAAAGGCATCTACTGGGCGCGCCGCGGCGCCGAGTCCAGGCACCGCCGCATCATCACCACCGAAGTCGAACACCACGCCGTGCTGGACGCGGTGAACTGGCTCGCCGAACACGAGGGCGCCGAGGTGACCTGGTTGCCCACGGCTGCCGACGGTTCGGTATCGGCCGCCGCGCTGCGCGAGGCTCTGGAACACCACGATGACGTGGCGCTGGTCTCGGTGATGTGGGCCAACAACGAGGTCGGCACCATCATGCCGATCGCCGAGCTCGCGGCCATCGCAGCCGAATTCGATGTGCCGATGCACAGCGACGCGGTTCAGGCGGTGGGCCAGTTGCCGGTCGGTTTCGCGGCCAGCCAGTTGTCGGCGATGAGTGTGGCCGCCCACAAGTTCGGCGGGCCGCCCGGTGCCGGTGCGCTGCTGCTCCGCCGCGACGTCGGCTGCATGCCGCTGTCGCACGGCGGCGGTCAGGAACGCGATATCCGTTCCGGCACACCCGATGTCGCAGGAGCGGTCGGCATGGCCACGGCGATGCAGCTTGCCGTGGACAGCCTCGAGGTCAACAGCACGCGGCTGCGACTGCTGCGCGACCGGCTCATCGACGGTGTGCTGGCCGGCGTCGAAGACACCCGCCTCAATGGCGCCACCGGCGCGCGTCGGCTGCCCGGCAACGCGCACTTCACCTTCGAAGGATGCGAAGGCGACGCATTGCTGATGTTGTTAGACGCCAACGGGATCGAGTGCTCGACCGGATCGGCCTGCACCGCGGGCGTCGCGCAGCCCTCGCACGTGTTGATCGCGATGGGCGCCGACCCGGCCAGTGCCAGAGGGTCGCTTCGATTGTCGTTGGGCCACACCAGCGTCGAGTCGGACGTCGACGCCGCGCTGCAGGTACTGCCCGGCGCCGTGGCCCGCGCCCGGCAAGCCGCCCTTGCCACCGCGGGGGTTTCGCGATGAGGGTGCTCGCCGCGATGAGCGGCGGTGTCGACTCGTCGGTCGCGGCCGCCCGCATGGTCGACGCCGGTCACGATGTGGTCGGGGTACACCTGGCCTTGTCGCAGGCCCCGGGCACCTTGCGCACCGGTTCGCGGGGGTGCTGTTCCAAGGAGGACGCCGGGGATGCTCGGCGCGTCGCTGATGTACTCGGAATCCCCTTCTACGTCTGGGATTTCGCGGACAAGTTCGCCGAAGACGTGATCGACGAGTTCGTGTCGTCCTACGCGCGTGGCGAAACCCCGAACCCGTGTGTGCGGTGCAACGAGCGAATCAAGTTCTCCGCCTTGGCGGCGCGCGCCTTGGCCCTCGGGTTCGACGCCGTCGCCACCGGCCACTACGCCCGGTTGTCCGGCGGGCGGCTGCGTCGTGCCGTCGATGCCGACAAGGACCAGTCCTACGTGCTCGCTGTGCTGACGTCCGATCAGCTGCGCCATGCGGCGTTCCCCATCGGGGACACCCCCAAGTCGCAGATCCGCGCCGAGGCGGCCCATCGTGGACTGGCGGTCGCGCAGAAGCCGGACAGCCACGACATCTGCTTCATTCCATCCGGGGATACCCGCGCTTTTCTGGGTGAGCGCATCGGGGTGCGGCCCGGCTCGGTGGTCGACCAGGCCGGCGCCGT
>NZ_DATNJW010000328.1:0-10912 GCF_035603715.1 Mycobacterium sp.
GCCATCTGGTCAGTTCTCCTTGAACGGAAAGCCGAGGCCGCGCAGCAACGCTCGTCCTTCGTCGTCGTTAGTCGCCGAGGTGACGACGGTGATGTCCATGCCGCGGGGCCGGTCGATGTTGTCCACGTCGATCTCGTGGAAAACCGACTGCTCATTCAGCCCGAATGTGTAGTTGCCCGAACCGTCGAACTGCTTGGGCGACAGACCGCGGAAGTCCCGGATACGCGGCAACGCGATTGAAACGAGCCGGTCGAGGAACTCCCACATCCGGTCGCCGCGCAGGGTCACCCGCGCTCCGATCGGCATGCCCTCGCGCAGCTTGAACTGTGCGATCGACTTGCGGGCCTTGCGGATCTCCGGCCGCTGTCCGGTGATCAGCGCCAGGTCGCTGACCGCGCCGTTGATCAGCTTGGCGTCGCGAGCGGCGTCGCCGACGCCCATGTTCACCACAACCTTCACCACGCCCGGGATCTGCATGACGTTGGCGTAGGCGAACTCCTTGTTCAGCGCCTCACGGATCTCTTCGCGGTAGCGCGTCTTCAGCCTGGGCTGAACCTTCTCAGTAGTTGTCATGCCGTCAGATGTCCTTGCCATTGCGCTTGGAGATGCGAACCCGCTTGCCGGTCTCCTCGTCGACCCGGTAGCCGATCCGAGTGGGCTTACCGTCGGAGTCGACCACCATCACGTTGGAGACGTGGATCGCGGCCTCCTGCGTGACGATCCCGCCCGACTGCGCGCCGCGCTGGTTGGTCGAGATCGCGGTGTGCTTCTTGATCCGGTTGACGCCCTCGACGAGCACCTTGTTGCGGGTCGGGAAAGCCTGGATCACTTTGCCTTTGGCGCCTTTGTCCTTGCCCGCGATGACCAGGACGGTGTCACCCTTGTGCACCTTCATCTACAACACCTCCGGGGCAAGCGAGACGATCTTCATGAAGCGCTTTTCCCGCAGCTCGCGGCCAACCGGCCCGAAGATGCGGGGTCCACGCGGGTCGTTGTCGGGCTTGATGATCACGGCCGCGTTCTCGTCGAATTTGATGTAACTGCCGTCTGGGCGGCGGCGCTCCTTGACGGTGCGCACCACGACGGCCTTGACCACGTCACCGCGCTTGACGTTGCCACCGGGGATGGCGTCTTTGACCGTCGCAACGATCACATCGCCGATGCCGGCATACCGCCGCGACGAGCCGCCGAGCACGCGGATGCACAAGATCTCCTTGGCGCCCGTGTTGTCGGCGACCTTCAGCCGCGATTCCTGCTGAATCACTCGATCTCCTGACCTGGTTCACGTATGCACGCCCACGCGTGAACGGGCTGGAGGACGCTGGATTGCATGGTCCACCAGACCAGTCGTGCATGGTCTTCGTCACTGAAAGGCACGCGGGGCTGACGGTAAAGCTTCGAGATGCCAGCCGAGGTCTGCCCACGGCAACCCCTAGAGTCTAGGTGAAGACCTGCTCAGAGCCAAATTCCTGGTCGACGGCCATTGCCGGCGGCCGGCAGCGACGAAAAGGGCCTGACGTTGAGCGTAGCGACGGGTGTTTCTTCGCAGGTCGTGCGTGCCTGGTTGGCGCTTGTGCTGGCGGTCTGCGCCTCCTGCGCCCATCCGCCGGTCAAGGGCCGCGTCGCGGAGCCGGCGCCCGGGAAATCCGTCGGGCGTCCCGGGTGCGGGCCGCCGATCAGCTACCAGATCTTCAGGCGGGACGCCTTCGGCGCCGACTGGTCGAAGACCAAGAATCTGCTCGCCTACAACGCCAAGGGCACCGACGGCGCCTACCACGTCTATACGGTCACCCCGGACGGCGCCGACGCCGGTCAGCTCGGAGCGGGTTCGCCCGGCTTCCCGCAGCGCAGCACCGGCACGCCGGTCTGGAGCCCGTCGGGGGCGTTCATCGCCTTTGTCGCCGAGAAGCCGAACCATCCGGGCAGTTCGGTGACCGCAACGCCCGGCTGGGGCAGCTACTCCGATCTGTGGGTGGCCAACGCCGACGGATCACGCGCTTGGCAACTCACCGACGTCGCCACCGACAAGGACCACGGCACGATCATCCCGGAGTTCTCTCCCGACGGCCGGCTGCTCGAATGGACCGAACGCACCAAGGCCCCCAAGGCGGTGGACCCAAATCGGTTTGCCGGGTTCTGGGCGATCAAGGTGGCCGACTTCAACGTCGGCCCGGACGGCACACCGGCTCTGTCGAACGTCCGGACCGTGTCGCCGACCGGCGACGCTTTCAACGAAACCGGTGGCTTCTCAGCCGATTCGTCCTCTCTGGTGTTCACCAGCGACTTCGAAACCCACAACTTCTGGAGCAACCAGATCTACCGTTACGACCTGAATTCCGGTGCGACCACTCGACTTACGCGTGGCAACAGCTACAACGAGCATCCCCGTTACACCCCCGATGGACAGGTGCTGTGGATGACCAACGCCGACAACCCATCACACGGCACCGACTGGTGGACGATGAGCCCCGACGGCTCAAACCCGCAGCGGCTCAGCGATTTCAACGCCGATGACAACGCCAAAACCATTGGGCACAAACGAGTCTGGGCGACGACCGTACAGACCGCCAATTGGAGCGCGGACAACAGCTCCTTCTACGGCGACGTGGAAACCAACCTGTTGACCTCCGACAGCGTGATCGTGCACGCCACGCTCACCTGCCGCGGGTCGTGACGCGTCAATCTCCCTGCCGGACATAGGAGTAGATGTACAACGCCATCGCCGTCGCCAGCGCGAGCAGCACCCACTGCACCAGTGCCTGGTCGATCATGGAACCCGGCGGCGGCGCGCCGGGGAGAATATTTCGCAGCGGAACGATCGCGAACAGGTTCGCCGCATACCAAGTGGCGAACGGCGGCACGAACTTTCGTCTGCCCATCGCCATCGGGATGGCCACCACCAGCGCCAGGGTCGGCAGGCTGACCAAGACCAGGATGATGCCCAGGTCGAAGATCAGCGGCCCCTTGGCCCGGTGCAGCGTGACGACCACATTGCTGGTGTTGTGGCTTCCGGTTTCACTGGTGTCGCTGTTGCGGGTGACGCTTGCGTCCCACCCGTCCATCGCTCCGGTCACCTGAACAAGAGCCGGGAGTCGCTTGCGTTCGGCGCCATTCCCGACGAAGACGTCCGCCGAGATCGGCTCGGTCTGATACGAGTCAAATGGCCAGGCGCCGGGATCACCGTGCGCCTGGATCGTGGTACTGACCTGGGCCGGCGCCTTGCCTGCCGGGTATTTCAGATCACCCAGATCGTTGGGTGGATACAGCCGCACTGCGATATCGGTGTTCAACTCATCGAAGCGTTTGTCCTCCAGGGACTCGCCCGGATAGATGAGCACGTTCACCGTGAGGCGATTCGTCGTGGACTTCAGCTCCTCGAGCCGAATCTGCACCACGGTCTCATCGGGGCCGGCCTGGCTGATGTCCAGCGGCGGAAGTGGACCCTCTGACTTTTGCAGCAAGTGAACGCCGAAAAGCGAAAGAGCGTAGGCGCCGATGACGACCAGCACGATGACCACGCCGATCACGATGCGGGGCCGCTGCCGCTCCTGCTTCGCCGCGGGAGGCGATGAGGTTTCCGACGGGGTCTGGACGGTCATTGCTCGCCGCCAGCCCGGAATTTCGGGACTACTTGGCGGGCGCGGACTGGCACTGTGCGCTGGACGTCGGCCTGTCTGGGCAACACGGGGGTCACGTTAGCGAACGAAGGTGTCGATCGCGATACGAAAGAACGATGTAGGACAGGGCGCCCGAATCTCGTCACCCGCTGGCCACCCGGCAGTAACGCGCAGTTCAGGCACACTAACGGAAAATATGAATTCGCCCATGGGGCGGGACAGTTCGGCTCTCGACCAGTTAATCTGACGTCGGTTCGCGACCGCGATCCGTTACCAATAATGCCAAAGATCATGTCGACGTCCGGGGTGAGGCAATCAACATGAAGCACAGACGATCAGCCGCTGCGATCAGTTTGCTGGCCGCCGGCTCCACAGTGCTGTCGGGATGCGAGGTTCCGCACACCAGCATGGCCTATGCGAGCGTGGTGGTGAGCTGCGGCGGCAAGTCGGCGATATCGGCCAGCGGCTCCACCGCGCAAGCCAACGCGATGAAGCGGTTCGTCAGCGCCTACAGCAAGTCCTGCCCTGGACACAGCCTGAACTACACCGCGAACGGCTCGGGTGCCGGAATCACCGATTTCCTGGACGGCAAGAGCGATTTCGCCGGATCGGACACTCCGCTCGGTGACGACCAGACCGCCGCCGCCAAGCAGCGCTGCGGGGGGGCCGAAGCGTGGAACCTGCCGGTGGTCTTCGGCCCGCTGGCCATCACCTACAACCTGCCCGTCGACTTCCTGGTGCTCGACGCGCAAACGCTGGCCGGGATCTTCAACGGCAGCATCAAGAGGTGGGACGACCCGTCGATCACGGCACTCAACGCGTCGATGCCGTCCGAGGACATCAAGGTCGTCTATCGCAGCGACAAATCCGGCAGCACCGCCAACTTCCAGGCTTACCTGCAGGCCGCTGCCGGCGGCGACTGGACCCAGGGCACCGGCAAGGAGTTCAAGGGCGGCGTCGGCACGGGCGCCAAAGGGAACGACGGCACCTCGTCGATGGTGAAGAACACTGAGGGTTCGATCACCTACAACGAGTTGTCGTTCGCGATGGAGCAAGGGCTGTTCGCCGCGGAGATCAAGACCCCGGCCAGTCGTAAGACGAGGCGGCCGGTGCGGATCGGCACCGACTCGGTCGGCAAGACCATCGCCGGCGCCAAGATCATCGGCAAGGGCAACAACCTCGTGCTCGACCTCACGTCGTTCTACAACCCCACCCAGGACGACGTCTATCCGATCGTGATGGCGACCTACGAGATCGTCTGCTCGAAATACCCCGACCCGCAGACCGGTATGGCTGTCAAAGCCGCTCTGCAGGCCACACTCGGGCCCGGACAGATCGACCTGGACAAGAACGGCTACATCCCGCTGCCGCCCGACTTCCAGGCGAAGGTCTCAGCCGCGGCCGACGCCATCAGCTGATCCGGCGGACGGGGCGCCCACACACCGGAAACCGATGTGGGTCGTCGCGGTGTCCTGCGATTGCGGCGAGCGGGCGGCCGGGCGATACCGATGGCAGTACTCGGGGGCACACAGGTGTGAGCCACCCTTGAGTGTCTGCGCGATCGTCGGGTCGGCGGGTCCCGTTGGGGCACAACAGGATTTGGGCGGCGCGTCCAGCCGATGGTGGGCCGAGAATTCGGTGGCCGTCCATTCCCAGACGTTGCCGATCATGTCGAAGAGCCCGAACCGGTTCGGGGGGAACTCGGCCACCGGTGAGGTGCCGACCCAGCCGAGTGCCCCGTCGTTGCGATAGGGAAAGCTGCCCTGCCAGGTGTTGGCCATCGGCTTGCCGTCGGGCTTCTCGTCGTCGCCCCACGCGTAGGTGGTGCCGGCCCCGCCGCGCGCGGCGTATTCCCATTCGGCTTCGGACGGCAACCGCCGGCCGGCCCAGCGCGCGTACGCCGCGGCATCGGGATACGCCACTTGCACCACCGGATGATCGGGCCGGTTGGCGATATCACTGTCCGGCCCGAATGGATGCCGCCAGCTGGCGCCCGGCACCCAGATCCACCATTGCCGCCAGTCCCGCAAGTCGACCGGACCCGGTGTGGGGCGGAAAACCATTGCGCCAGACTGCAGTTCGGCCGGATCGGCACCCGGGTAACGCGCCGGGTCGATGGGCTGCTCAGCTACCGTCACATACCCGGTGGCGGTGACGAACTCGGCGAATTGAGCGTTGGTCACCGGATGCCGCTCGATCGCGAAAGCGTCGACGCTCACGGTGTGGATCGGCGCTTCCTCGGGATAGAAGCTCGTCGAGCCCATGCGGAATGACCCGGCCGGCAGGTCGACGAGCTCGGTGGGCATGGGTTCAGGGTATGACGACGGCGAAGTCTTGCATCACCGCGGCTTTCGCGGCACCGAACCCTGCAGCATCCGGTGGCCCTTCCAGGTGGATGGCGACCAGATATTGACTCGTGTTGGTCCAGATGTGGGTGATGCGGTCGGCGAACTCACACGTGCCCTGAGGTCCGAGGAACGTTCCGGTGAGCTTCTGGCTGCTGTACCCGCAGAACTTGACGCCTACCGTGTCGACCTGGAAGTCGACTTTCGAACGTGCCAGCGTGGCAACGTAATCGGCGAAGGCCGAGGCCGGGTCGCGCGCCGTGACGCTAATGGTCACCGTGCCGGTCATGCCGTCCGGCCCGCTGAGCGACAACGCCACATCGCCTTGCCCCGGGTCACTGGCCCAGGCTTCCGGGACGGCCAGCGTGATCCTCGGCGCGGCCGGATCGGACACCTGAGCGACGGTGCCGATGCCGATCCCGGGCGGCCCGGGGAAGCAGACGAATGCATTGGGCGGAATGTGCTCCGGCAACGTCGTCTCGATCCCGGGAACAGGTGTGCCGCTGCTCCTGGTGGGACGCTGCGACCCGGTCGCTGACTGCGCGGAACCCCCAGTCCAGGCGGCAACTCCGGCGATGGTCCGCTCGCAACCCGACAGCACCGCGATCGTCGCCAGAGCGGCCATTACCGGCAACGCTAGACGACATCTCGACCGCTGCTCAGTCACGCGAAAAAGCCAGCGCCAATTCTTTTTCCACGTCCTGATATGGCCGGCCGGAGAGATCGACGGTGACCTGCGCGATGGTGCCGCCGATGAACACGAACGGCGCCTTGTACCGGCTGGACACCGCCGAACCACCGTTGCGTCCGACCGTGATGCCGGCACCGGCCAATCCGAAGGTCCCCGGATGCGACTGCACGTCGGCCAGCGTGCCCACTGTCGCGTCATCGATGAACAGCGTGACGTCGCCAAGCGGTGTGTGGCTGTTCTGCAGCGTGCCGGTGCGGGCGTAGCGAACGCCGAACAAGTGCCGACCCAGCGGTAACGCGGACGACGACGACACCTCCTGTAGCCGCTCACCGAGGAAGTTGTAGGCGTAGTGCAGCCGTCCGTCCTGAATGAACAGCACGTGTCCGCCGTGCGCCCCGCCGTGCTTGAACAGCACGCCTTCGGCGCCGGTGCTATCAACGGTGACGTCGGCAAGTACTGCGAACGAGCGGCCGCGGATCTCGGGCGCAGCGCCGGTGGCCACTTCGGCGCAATCGGGGTAGTAGACGTAGCTGTCCCGTTCACTCGCCAAGAATGGCCGCGAGCGTGTCAATGTCTCGAACAGGTTGAGGTCCGACAACGGCAACCCGTTGTACTTCGCGGCCTCGGAGAACCACAATGCCTTGAGTTCTTTCAGCTTGTCGGGATGCTCATCGGCCAAGTCGTGACACTGGCTGCGGTCGGCTTCAATGTGGAAGAGCTCCCAGCGGTCGGCGTCGAAATGACTCCAACCGGCAGGTGTTGCGGCGTGGACGGTGTTGGCGAACCAGCCGTTGTGCCAGATCCCGCGAGTGCCCAGCATCGTGTAGAACTGAGTCTCTTTGCCGGTGTTGGCCGACGGATCAGTAAGAGCCGCTTTGAAACTCACGCCGTCCAGCGGCTTCTGCGGGATACCCTTCACGGTTTCCGGCGGTTGGATGTTCAGCAGGTCGTAGACGGTCGGGGTGACGTCACAGACGCTGACGTAGTTGTCCCGGACCTCACCGTGCGCCGCAATTGCTTTGGGCCACGAAACAATTGCGGTGTCAGCGATACCACCCTCGTGCGAGGCGTACCTCTTGTAGAGCTTGTAGGGCGTGTTGAAGGCCATCGCCCAACCGATCGGGTAGTGGTTGTAGGTCTGCGGCCCACCCAGCTGGTCGAACACCTTCATGCTCTCTTCGACGGTGTCGATGTAGCCGTTGAAGAACTTGCCCTCGTTCACCGACCCGTTGGGACCGCCCTCGCCACTGGCGCCGTTGTCGGAGATCACCACGATCAGGGTGTTGTCCAGCTGCCCGGATTCCTCGAGATAGTCCAGAATCCGGCCGATCTGGGCGTCGGTGTAGCTGAGGAAACCGGCGAACACCTCCGCCATCCGGCTGAACAGTCGCTTCTCTTCGTCGTTGAGTGAGTCCCATGGCCGCACCGTGTCCTGCAGCGGCCACGGCTGACCGTCGGGTCCCTTGACATCGAGATAGGGGTTGACCGGCGACAGTTCGGTGTCCTGCGGCACGATGCCCATCGACTTCTGCTTGTCCAGCACGATCTCTCGGTAGCGCTCATAGCCCATGTCGAACTTGCCGGCGTAACGGTCCGCCCACTCCTGGAACACATGATGTGGGGCGTGGCCTGCGCCGGGGCACACGTAGCTGAACCACGGCTTGTCGGGTGCGATCACCTTGGCGTCGCGAATGAACTCAATCGTCTTGTCCGCGATGTCTTTCGACAGGTGGTAGCCGTCCTCCGGGGTGCCCGGCGGATTCACCGGGTGGTTGTCGTACACCAGGTCCGGATACCACTGGTCGGTCTCGCCGCCCATGAATCCGTAGAAGCGTTCAAAGCCACGCGAGGTCGGCCAGTGCCGTTTTGTCGACGCCAGGTTGGACTCTTCGAGTGGTGTCAGATGCCACTTGCCGACGCAGTAGGTGTTGTAGCCCTGTTCGGCCAAGACCTCGGACAGCAACGCGGTTTCGAACGGGATGCGGCCGTTCGAGTTGGGGAAGCCTTCGGTGAACTCTTCGATCATCGCCATGCCGACCGTGGTGGCGTTGCGACCGGTCAGCAGTGACGCCCGGGTCGGAGAGCACAGGGCCGTGGTGTGGAACTGTGACAGTCGCACGCCGCGCTCGGCGATGCGCGTCATGGCCGGCATCTCCACCAGGCCGCCGAAGCAGTCCCACGTCGCGATGCCGGTGTCGTCCCACACCAGATAAAGGACGTTGGGTGCGCCCTCCGGCGCGGTCGGCGCAGCGAATGGGCCCCAATCCGGTTCCGAATCACGGATATCCAGCTCGATCTTGCCGTTGAACTCGGTAGCCATCGCTGGCCTCACTCTCGTAGTGGACCTCCAGGATTCCGGATGCAGAGTACACCGCTGCGCCGAACTGTCGGCCAACATCATCATCACGAACAGTCACGCCGCCGCACACCGCTGAACACCCGCCGTTGGTTCCGCTCATGGCGATTCGAGTTCGGCCGAGACCGCTCACGCAGCAACGCGATACCGGTGCTCCAGTCGTGCGGATCGGGCTCACGACACCAACCGCGACAGCAAACCGTAGACTGCCTATCTAACGCATCGTCGCGCCGTAGCCTTACGCCGGTCGACACCGGTCGGCGCACGCGCTGAACCCCCTGGAGAGTAATGGACAACCGGTTCTTACCAGTGGTCGTCGGCGCGGTCATGCTCGCGCTCGGACTGACGCTCACCGTCGCAGACTTCCGCCGCGCCGCCACGGTGCGACGCCCACTGCTCGTAGCCTTGATCTGCCAGTCGCTGATCTTGCCGGTGCTGTGCCTGCTGATCGCCGAGGCGCTGCACCTGACGCCCAACCTGGCCGTCGGGCTGATGCTGATGGCCGCGACGCCGGGCGGGATGTTGGCGAACCTCGTCAGTCACCTCGCCAATGGTGACCTGGCGCTCAATCTCACACTCACCGCAATCAACGCGGTGCTGTCGATATTCGCCATACCCGCGATACTCGCGTTCTCGCTGTCGTGGTTTCTCGGCGAAGGACGTTTCATCCCACTGCAATTCGACAAGTTCTTCACGGTGTTCGCAATGGTGCTGATACCTGTCGCAATCGGCGTCGCGATCCGTCACCGCTTCCCCGATTTCGCCCGGCGACTGCAGAAGGTCGTCAGGATCGCCGCTGCGGTACTGCTGGTTCTCGCCGTCGTCGGCGGAATCGCCGGTAGCCAATCAACACTGTGGAGGAATTTCGGTGTGCTCAGTGCGGCCGTGGTGTCGTTCTGCGCGATCAGCCTGACTGTCGGGTACCTGGTCTCGCGTTGGATGAAGCTAGCCCCACGACAAGCTATCGCCGTCAGTCTGGAGATCGGATTGCACAACGCGGTGGTAGCGGTCGGCATCGCGCTCAGCCCGCAGCTACTGAACAACACCGACATGGCAATGCCCGCTGCTGTTTACGGGATTATCGGCCCGCTGATCGCGTTGGCGTTCATCGTCGCCGTCCGCCGCCTGGATCCTGCGTACCGTGAGCTCGCGGGCTCACCGGCAGCGGAGGCTACTTAGCCTTCTCCAGGATCTCGACGAGCCGCCAGCGCTTGGTGGCCGACAGTGGACGAGTCTCCATCAGCGAGACGCGGTCGCCGATGCCGGCGTCGCCGTGCTCGTCGTGCGCCTTGACCTTCTTGGTGGTCCGGATGATCTTGCCGTACAGCGGGTGGCGCATACGGTCTTCGAGCTCGACCACGATGGTCTTCTGCATCTTGTCGCTGACCACGTAGCCGATGCGGGTCTTACGCCGACCGCGCGGCTTCGGGGTGGCCGGAGTGTGCTTGGGCCCCTTGGCGTTCCCGTCTTTCGCGGCGCCAGTCTTGGGAGCGGCCTTGGCCGCCTTCGCCGGGGCTGCCTTCTTCGCCTCTGCCATTACGATTCCTCACCATTGGGCCCAGAAGCCAGGCCGAGTTCGCGTTCACGCAGCACGGTGTAGATCCGTGCGATCTCATGACGGACCGTGCGCAGCCGACGGTTGTTATTCATCTGACCTGTCGCCATTTGGAAGCGCAGGTTGAACAGCTCTTCCTTGGACTCGCGCAGCTTCTCGATCAACTCGTCGTCGTTGAGCTCGCGCAGTTCGCCCGGCGAAATTCCCACTGCCATCAGAACTGATCCTCTCGGGTAACGATGCGTGCCTTGATCGGCAGCTTGTGAATCGCGCGGGTCAGCGCCTCCCGGGCGGTCTGCTCGTTGGGGTAGCTGAGCTCGAACAGCACGCGACCCGGCTTGACGTTGG
>NZ_DATNJW010000329.1:0-18128 GCF_035603715.1 Mycobacterium sp.
CGGGGTCCGCACGCCGTCGCGGTCACCCAGCCAGATCACATCGCCCATGCCGATCTCGTCGCCGTAATACAGCACCGGCGAACCGGGTAACGACAACAGCAGCGCGGTGAACAGCTCGATCTGGTTGCGGTCGTTGTCCAGCAGCGGAGCCAGCCTGCGGCGGATCCCGACGTTGGCCTTCATCCGCGGGTCTTTGGCGTACTCGGAGTACATGTAGTCGCGCTCTTCGTCGCTGACCATCTCCAGCGTCAGCTCGTCGTGATTGCGCAGGAAGATCCCCCACTGCGCCATGTCCGGGATCTCCGGCGTCTGCCCCAGAATCTCCGAGATCGGGAATCGCGACTCGCGCCGGACCGCCATGAAGATGCGCGGCATCAGCGGGAAGTGGAACGCCATGTGACACTCGTCGCCGCCGGTGCTGGCATCGCCGAAATACTCGACGACGTCGCCGGGCCACTGGTTGGCTTCGGCCAGCAGCACCCGGCCCGGAAACTCGTCGTCGACGACCTTGCGGACCTTCTTGAGGAATGCGTGGGTCTCGGGCAGGTTCTCGCAGTTGGTGCCCTCCCGCTCGAACAGGTAGGGCACCGCGTCCAGCCGGAACCCGTCGATCCCCAGGTCCAGCCAGAACCGGAGGACATCGATCATCGCCTCCTGAACTGCCGGGTTGTCGTAGTTCAGGTCCGGCTGGTGCGAGAAGAACCGGTGCCAATAGAACTGGCGGCGCACTGGATCGAACGTCCAATTCGACTCTTCGGTGTCGATGAAGATGATTCGGGCGTCGGTGTACTTGTCGCTGGTGTCGCTCCACACGTAGAAGTCGCCGTAGGGGCCGTCGGGGTCGTGGCGCGACTCCTGAAACCACGGGTGCGATTCGGAGGTGTGGTTCATCACCAGATCGGTGATGACGCGGATGCCCCGCTCGTGTGCGGCGTTGAGCAGCGCGACGAAGTCGTCGACGGTGCCGAACTCCGGCAGCACCTTGTAGAAGTCGCGAATGTCGTAGCCGCCGTCACGCAATGGTGAGTCGTAGAACGGCGGCAGCCATATGCAATCGATGCCGAGCCACTGCAAATAGTCCAATCGCTGCAGCAGCCCACGCAGGTCACCGGATCCGTCGGCGTCGCCGTCCAGGAAGGCCCGCACCAGTACCTCGTAGAAGACCGCGTGCTTGAACCAAGTCGGGTCCGCGGGCAGCGACTTGGCTTCGGTGAACTCGTCTGCGTTGGGATGCTCGACGACACCGTCTTCGACGCGGCTTCCCTCTGCGGGATCATGTTCGGACGCGTGTTCTCTGTCCCTGGTCAAGTCCACGACGTTACACGTACCCGGGGTGTGGCATCGAAAACCTTATGCGCCAGACGAATTGAGCACAGCCGCATGAGCTGCGACGTTGGATCAGCCCGGCGGGCCGTCTCCCAATGTCACATTGACTTCCCGTCCGCCCAACCGCACACTGACGCCCTCGCCGGGGTGGTGCTGGTCGAGAATGTTCGTCAGTGCGGTAGCCGAGTTCACCGGCTGGCCGTTGATCGAGGTGATGACATCACCGGGATTGAGACCGGCCCCGGCGGCGGGACCGGTCGGAATCACCTGCCGGACGATGGCGCCTCCGCCACCCGGGGCGTCGTTGACGCCGACACCGAGAAACGCGGTCGGCCCGATGTGCACCGTCGGCGACGAAGCGCCGGACCGGATCTGTCCGGCGATGGCCATCGCCTCGTTGATCGGGATCGCAAAGCCCTGGCCGCGGCCAAGGTGGTAATTCGCCGTTGCGGCGGTATTCAAGCCGATCACCTGGTTGGCGGCGTTGACCGTCGGGCCACCGGAGTCACCCGGGCGGATATTCGCGTTGACCTGGATCAGGCCGTTCAGCGTCTCGGTGCTGCCGGTCAGCGCATCGTTGGCCGACACCGTCTGGCCGAGCGCGCCGATGTGCCCCTCCTCGACGCTCGGCGCCCCGCCGGCACCACCGGCGTTACCCAGCGAAACGACCGGATCACCCACCTTCACCGTGTCGGAATTGCCGATGTTGGCCACCGGCAGGCCGCCTCCGGCCAGTTGCAGCACGGCGATGTCATGTTGGCGGTCGAAACCGATCACCGTCGCCGGGAAGGTCTGGCCATTGGCGATGGATCTCGCGGTGAGGTTGGTCGCGCCGGCGATCACGTGGTTGTTGGTGAGAACCACGCTGGGGTCGATCACGATGCCGGTTCCCGCGCCGATCGCGCTCTGGAAACCAAGCTGGGCGTCGACGTCCACGATTTGCGGACCGACCTGCGCGGCCGCGGTCTGCGCGTCGCGCGGGGCAGGCGTCGTCAGCGGTGACGCGTGCGCGGGCGCCGTCGCCAGGGCCAGGCCCGTCGCCGCCAGCAGACTGAGCAAGCGCAGGGACCCCCGCGGTATGCCGCGGTGCGATCCGCTCATCCCCATTACCTCCTGGTAAGTACCAGCCGAATTCAGCCAGAATGTCGCGAGATTTTGATCTTGACGACACAACTTTGTTCATACAACCGTAGCCTGCGTCACTCGGTCAGGCATATCGACGTCGGGTTCCCCGGTCCCGCCGGAGGTCGATCCACCGGCATATGGCCACGCGGTAGCTTCATAGCTTCGGCTGAACGGCAACTGATGAGCAAAGGTGTCTTCGCAATGGGCGTGCTTGATTCATTTCGGCTCGACGACAAAGTCGTGATCGTGACCGGCGCCTCTTCGGGCCTGGGTGTGTCGTTCGCCCAAGCGTTTGCCGAGGCCGGCGCCGACGTCGTGTTAGGCGCCCGCCGCGTCGACAGGTTGGCCGATACGGCGTCTCTCGTCGAGTCCGGCGGTCGCAAGGCACTGACCATCGCAACCGATGTCAGCGAGCCCGAGCAGTGCCAGGCGCTGGTCGATGCCGCGATGCAGACGTTCGGCCGGGTCGATGTATTGATCAACAACGCCGGCGTCGGGACCGCACACCCGGCGACCCGCGAGACACCCGAGCAATTTCGCTCGGTGATCGACGTCAACCTCAATGGCGCGTACTGGATGGCACAGGCCTGCGGGCGGGTCATGCAGCCCGGAAGCTCGGTGATCAACATCGCCAGCATCCTGGGGATCACCACCGCCGGATTGCCGCAAGCGGCCTACAGCGCAAGTAAGGCCGGCATCATCGGGCTCACCCGGGATCTGGCCCAGCAGTGGGGCGCGCGCAAGGGCATCCGGGTCAACGCTCTCGCTCCGGGATTCTTCAAAACCGAGATGACCGACGAATACAAACCCGGCTACCTGGAGAGCCAGTCGCATCGACTGATCCTGGGCCGATTGGGCGATGGACGCGAGCTCGCGGCCACCGCGGTCTGGCTGGCATCGGCGGCGGGCGGATACGTCACCGGACAGACGATCGTCGTCGACGGCGGCCTCAGCATTACTTAAATCGACTCCGGCACCTAGGCTCGGCGATGTGGTCGAATTCGACCCCCAGGCCCGCTTCGCAGCCTCACCGGTCGCCCGGTTGGCCACCGCCGCCCTCGACGGCCGGCCTCATCTGGTGCCGGTGGTATTCGCCCTGCACGACGACGTCATCTATACGGCCGTCGACGCCAAGCCCAAGACGACCCAACGGCTGCGCCGGCTCGCCAACATCGAGCGCAACCCGCAGGTGAGCCTGCTGGTCGACCACTACGCCGACGACTGGACGCAGTTGTGGTGGGTCCGCGCCGACGGTGTTGCCGCGATCCATCACGACGGCGACACCATGAACGTCGGCTGCGATCTCCTCCGCGCGAAATACGTCCAATACCAATCGGTTTCGCTGGACGGCCCAGTGATCGCCGTCGCAGTCCAGCGCTGGAGCAGCTGGCACGCCTGAGCCGGCCGCCTCTCCTGATTCCCGTCACCGCCCGTTCACCCTTGTTTTGCACGGACGCTAGGAGAAAAGTGACGTGCATCACGATGACGGGGGACGCGAGGGAGTGACGTCATGGCAGACAAGTCCCACAGTCTGAACGGCGCAGGAGCCGCTCCGGCCGTAGACGATCCGGCCGCCGTCCGGAACGTGGTCTTGGTAGGCCCGTCCGGCGGCGGCAAGACCACATTGGTCGACGCGCTTCTTGTCGCGTCCGGCGTGTTGTCGAGACCCGGCTGTATCGCTGACGGCACCACGGTCTGCGATCACGACGAGGCCGAGATCCGCCAGCAGCGTTCGGTCAGTCTCGCGTTGGCGTCGCTGTCGCACGACGGCGTCAAGGTCAATCTCGTCGACACCCCCGGCTACGCCGACTTCGTCGGCGAATTGCGGGCCGGGTTGCGCGCCGCGGACTGCGCGTTGTTCGTGATCGCGGCCAACGAGGACGTCGACGAGCCGACGAAGTCGCTGTGGCAGGAGTGCAATCAGGTCGGCATGCCCCGGGCCGTGGTGATCACCAAACTCGACCACGCCAGGGCCAACTACCAGAATGCGCTCGCGGCAGCACAGAATGCGTTCGGCGACAAGGTTTTGCCGCTCTATCTCCCTACCGGTGACGGCGTGATCGGCCTGTTGTCGCAGACGCACTACGAGTACGCGAACGGCAAACGCACCACCCATGCGCCGGATGCCTCCTACGCCGATCAGATCGAGGAAACCCGCGGCACGTTGATCGAGGGAATCATCGAGGAGTCCGAGGACGAGTCGCTGATGGAGCGGTACCTGGGCGGTGAAAAGATCGACGAAGCGGTGCTGATCGACGATCTGGAGAAGGCAGTCGCGCGCGGCTCGTTCTTTCCGGTGATTCCGGTGTGTAGCGGCACCGGCGTCGGCACCCTGGAGTTGCTCGAGGTCGCCACCCGCGGGTTCCCGTCCCCGGCGGAACACCCACTGCCCGAGGTGTTTACGGCGCAAGGCGCCGCGTTCACGAAGGTGACCTGCGGCTCCGACTCGCCACTGCTGGCCGAGGTGGTGAAGACGACGTCGGACCCCTATGTCGGCAGGCTCAGCCTGGTCCGGGTGTTCTCCGGGACCATCAGGCCCGACACGACCGTTCATGTGTCGGGCCATTTTTCGTCGTTCTTCGGCTCGGCAGACGACGCCGGCCCCGATTCTCTGGCCGGCCACGTGGACCACGACGAGGACGAACGCATCGGTGCGCTGTCCTTCCCGCTGGGCAAGCAGCAGCGGCCGGCATCGATGGTGCTGCCCGGCGACATGTGCGCCATCGGGCGTCTGAGCCGGGCCGAAACCGGAGACACCCTCTCCGACAAGGCTCAGCCGTTGGTGCTCAAGCCGTGGATGATGCCGGAATCGTTGCTGCCGGTGGCGATTCAGGCACATGCCAAGACCGACGAGGACAAGCTGTCGGTCGGGCTTGGACGATTGGCCGCCGAGGACCCGACACTGCGGATCGAGCAGAACCCGGAGACGCATCAGATCGTGCTGTGGTGCATGGGCGAAGCACATGCCGGTGTGGTGCTGGACGCACTGGCCAACCGGTACAGCGTCACCGTGGATACCGTCGAGCTGCGGGTGCCGCTGCGAGAAACGTTTGGCAGCAAGGCGAAAGGCCACGGTCGGCACGTCAAGCAATCCGGTGGTCACGGTCAGTACGCGGTCTGTGACATCGAAGTCGAACCGCTGCCCGAAGGTTCCGGATTCGAGTTCTGCGACAAGGTGGTGGGCGGTGCGGTGCCGCGCCAGTTCATCCCGAGCGTCGAGAAGGGCGTGCGAGCTCAGATGGAAAAGGGTGTGCACGCCGGTTATCCCGTCGTCGACATCCGGGTCACCCTGCTCGACGGCAAGGCGCACAGCGTGGATTCCTCGGATTTCGCCTTCCAGATGGCCGGCGCGCTGGCGCTGAAAGAAGCCGCGGCCGCGGCGAAACCGGCACTGCTCGAGCCGATCGACGAGGTCTCCGTGCTGATACCCGATGACCTCGTCGGCGCCGTGATGAGCGACTTGTCCGGGCGTCGCGGCCGGGTGCTGGGAACGGACACTGCCGGTAACGACCGCACATTGGTGAAATCCGAAGTCCCACAGGTTGAGTTGACCCGTTACGCAATCGATTTACGCTCGCTCTCTCACGGAGCGGCGTCGTTCACCCGCACCTTCGCCCGGTACGAACCGATGCCAGAATCCGCTGCGGCGCGGGTGAAGTCCGCGGGCTGACGCCCCGCGGCGCACACAGCCAACGCATAGCCGGTGCAATTTCCGCTTGCCATATCGTGGCCAGCGTAGGACTTCGATATCACCCGCTAGGGCATATTTGGTGTGTGAGCAGCAGCGATAGTTGCAAAGTGCGTATAACGATCGCGACTTACGCAACTAATAATCTGTTTGCTGAGCGCCAGATAGGGCATATTGGAGCTAGGGAATGCGAGCACTTCGGGCTTGCATCGTCTCGGAGGGTGGGAACCGTGGTGAGAGCGATTCGAATGGGATGGCTTGCGGCCCTGACCGCAATGCTGGCCGTGGCGGGATCGGCGGCCACGGGCACGGCGGCGATCGCACCGCCAAACCAGGCCGCAGGCGTGGCGTCGATCCAGCCGGCCAACGGCGCCGTGGTTGGCGTCGCCCACCCGGTGATTGTCACGTTCACCGCCCCGGTCACGAACCGCCGGGCCGCCGAGCGCGCAATCAAGATCACCGCGCCGAACCACATCACCGGGCGGTTCGACTGGATCGACACCAACACCGTCCAGTGGAAGCCGGATGGTTACTGGCCGGCCCACACCCACGTCGGCGTCGAAGTGCACGCGCTGTCAACCGGTTTCGACACCGGTGATCAGGTGGTGGGCGTGGCCAGCATCTCCGCGCACACGTTCACCGTCAGCCAGAATGGCGAGGTGCTGCGCACGATGCCGGCGTCGATGGGCAAGCCCAGTCGTCCGACACCGATGGGAAATTTCGCTGCGCTGTCCAAAGAGCGCACGGTCGTGATGGACTCGCGGACGATCGGGATCCCCCTCGAGTCGTCGGATGGATACAAGATCACCGCGTCGTACGCGGTCCGGGTCACCTGGAGCGGCGTTTACGTGCACTCGGCCCCGTGGTCGGTGGACTCTCAGGGCTATTCGAACGTCAGCCATGGCTGCATCAACCTCAGCCCGGACAACGCCGCGTGGTACTTCGACACCGTCCACATCGGGGACCCCATCAACGTGGTGTCCTGATCCCGATATCTGCAGCGGCGTACGTCGCTGTGACGGCGGTCACACCGCCATGTCGGAAGACATCACCGGGCTGCCTCTGTTGCGCGTAGGAGAAGGCTGTAACGCATGAGCGATCGACCCCATGCATCTAAGCTCGGTCGCTTGCTGAAAGTCGCTGCAGCCGAGAATGTTTCGCAACGACGAGCAGGGAGATCAGCATGGTAGCCGCACAAGCGCGAGCGGTCCGGTTCGACCGTTACGGCGGGCGCGAGGAGTTGTATGTGGCCGACATCGATCGGCCGTCGCCGGGTGCCGGCGAGGTGCTGGTCGAGGTTCGCGCCGCCGGCATCAACCCCGGTGAGATCGGCATCCGCAGCGGGGCATTGCACGAACGTTTCCCCGCCACCTTCCCGTCCGGCGAGGGCAGCGACCTGGCCGGCGTCGTCCTCGAGGTCGGAGACGGTGTCAGCGATTTCGCCGTCGGCGACGAGGTGCTGGGTTTCAGCTTCCAGCGGTCGAGCCACGCCACCCATGCGAAAGTCCCGGTCGACCAGTTGATCCACAAACCGACCGAGTTGAGTTGGGAGGTAGCGGGTTCGCTGTACGTCGTGGGCGTCACGGCCTATGCGGCCGTTCGCGCTGTCGCACCCCAACCGGGTGAGACCGTCGCGGTCTCCGCCGCGGCCGGAGGCGTTGGCAGCCTGGTGGTTCAGCTGTTGACGCTGCGCGACGTACGAGTGTTGGGTATCGCATCGTCGGGCAATACGGAGTGGCTCCGCGCGCACGGCGTCGAGCCGGTCGAATACGGCGACGGGTTGGCGCAGCGACTGCAAGATGCCGCGCCGGACGGCATCGATGCCTTCATCGACCTGTTCGGACCGGACTATGTGCAGCTGGCGGTCGACCTCGGCGTAGCACCCGAGCGGATCAACACCATCATCTCCTTCGAGAAGGCCGCCGAGGTCGGCGCGAAAAGCGAAGGCAGCGCTGAGGCGTCGACGCCGGCGGTGCTGACCGAGATCGCAGATCTGGTCGCTTCCGGCGCGCTCGACTTCGATGTCGCCGCGACCTACCCGCTCGACCGGGTCGTCGACGCGTTCGCAGAACTCGAGCAACGACACACGCACGGCAAGATCGTTCTGCTGCCTCAGGTTTCGTGATCCTGGTTAGGACGCGGTGGCCCGGCCGGCCCGCCCGCGGTCGTCGTCGACGGCGCTGACCGGGCTCGCCTTCTGGGCGATCCGGCTCCGGTAGTACGACCACGGCTGACGCTCCTCCACCGGAACGCCGACCATCTGGTCAAGCAGGTTGGTGGCCTGCAGGGCATCGGCGAGATGGCGCTGCAGCCTACCCAAATCGCTGAGTGCTTTGAACGTGTCGTCGCCGGCGGTGGTGGGAATGCTGCCGTCCGCGAGGAGTTCCAGCGCACTGAACAGGGCCGCGCGGACGTCGCCGCAGGCCCGATGGATCTGACGCTCGGGGTTGGGACGCATGATGGTCTCCTCAGGGGAAGCCCGACCCATCGCAAGGAGCGAGTCAGCCACCGCCAATTGCAGGTCGGCACAAGAAGAACCGAACTTCGGGGGGGCTCAGGCGGCGGGAAGGCCGCTACCGGATCGGGACGATATGGATTTCAAATATGGATGCGGACTATCGCTCGGACTCATATCGCCCTCACCTCCTCACGGCCAGGACACACGGGGGTGTCACCACAACGCACGCATGACAGGTGGTCGGCGCCTGACGGCGACGCACCCCCATCGTCGGAGCTTCGGCACTGCACGGCGTATCCGGTGGTAAACCGGAAGCCACTTGGGCTCAACCCTTAGGTCGGGAGGAGCTGTCCTGACCCGGGGCGTCTCTCGACGTTCGGGGTCAGTGGCCTGTATCCGTGCAGACGCCTCACCTACCGAGGTGCTTGCCGGTCCATCCTCGCACCACTATCAATGCTCGTCAAACATGGTGGAGACCAATTCTCGCGGCCGCGTGGCTAGGCTCGACGGCATGGCCACCACACTGCAAGATCCTCGAGTCGCCGAAACGCTTGACCGGATGTATAACGAGTCGCGCGAACAGATGTCGTTGCTGCGCGAGAGGCGCCCCAACATGTCCGCGGCCAGAACCGTTCAGGAACGCGCCGACGCCATGAGCGAGTTTTACATTCCCGTGACGCCCGAGTCCGGCCAGCTGTTGTACTCGCTGGTGCGGGCAACCCGTCCGGCGACCGTTGTGGAATTCGGTATGTCGTTTGGTATTTCGGCGCTGCACCTGGCGTCGGCAGTGCGCGACAACGGCACTGGCCGCGTGGTAACGACCGAGATCAGCGACACCAAGATCACCGCCGCCAAGAAGACGTTCGCCGAAACCGGATTGGATGACCTGATCATCGTGCTGGAAGGCGACGCGCTGAGCACGCTCGCGGATCTGGCCGGACCGGTCGACTTCGTCCTGCTCGACGGCTGGAAAGAGCTGTACCTGCCGGTGATCAAGCTGCTCGAGCCGAAACTGTCCCCCGGAGCCCTTGTCATCGCCGACAACACCGAGAGCGCGGACGCACGGTCTTACCTCGACTACGTCCAAAACAGCGAGAACGGCTACGTGAGTTTCAATTTCGCCGTGCGGGAGAGCGACAGCATGGAACTCAGCTGCCACGCGGGGTAACAGCTCACCGCGGTTTCAGCGATTGCTCGAGCCAAGGCGTCAGCCACTGCACGCCTTCCTCTGTCAAGTGCACGCCGTCGCTGCGGACCTGGATGCCGTCGACTTTGGCGGTGTACACGCCTTCAGGACACAGCTTCTTTTTGAAGTCCAGGATCCGCACGTCCGGACGATTGCCAATGGTCTTGCCCAGCATGGCGTTCCATTCGTCTACCCGCTCAGGCTGATCTTCGGGATACAGGCTGCCGTCCGGCCTTTCACCGCGCCTGCTGTACGGCAGGTTCGCGACGGTCAGCGGGGATCCGCTGAAGCTGAGGATGTCCACCGCACGCCGCAGCTCGGCGCTGATGTATGAGTCGAAGGCCGGGTCCCCGATGTGCGTCCACCGTCCCTCATTGACCCGGTCCACGGTCTCCCAGCGGCCGATCACCAGCAGGACGGCATCGGGCTGGTCGACGGCGATCTGCGATGTCCACCGGCCCGGCCATGATTCGCATTCGCTTTTCTGGTCCAGGGTCTGGCCGAGGTAGCTGTACGGGCCGCCGCGCACCAGGCTGCAGCCGATCACGGTGTGGTCGATGAATTGGAACCCGGGGGTCTGCGGCAGGAAGTGCATCATCGTCCAGCCGATCGAGTCGCCGAACACCGAGACCGTGAACGGCCGCCGCGGGTCTCGCTTAGCGACGGCCCCTGCGGGCCGCACTCCCTGAGGAGGCGACGACGACACGACCGCGACCGGCGACACACCGGGCGGAAGGCTGGCGTCGAGCGCGCTGACGCCGGGCTTGTGCACGACCGGAACCACCAGCAGCGTGATCGCCGCGGCGCTCGCCGCGGTCGCCCCGGCCAGCGGGAGCAGCGGCACCCGCACGGGTCGCCACCTGCGCACCGGCTGCTCGATCGCCCACCATGACACCACCGAGACCGCGAGCGTGGCGGCGCACCGGACCGCGAACAACGAGAGCCCGTGCCATCCGGTTCGCTGACCGTTGAGCACCAGAAAGACCGGCCAATGCCACAGGTAGACGCCGTAGGAGATGCTGCCCAGCCAGGCCAGCGGACCCCAGGCCAGCACGGTGGCGACGGGCCCGCGCTGATCCAATGCCACCGGGGCGATCACCAACACCGCCGCGACGGCGACCACGATCAACAGGCCGCTGCGGAATTCGCCGGCGCTGCCGGTGGCGTAGTGAACGGCCGCCCCCAGCAACGCCAGGCCGACCACCGGAAGCACCCTGGCGGCCCACCTGCCCCACCGCGAACGAATCAGCGACCACCCGCGATTCAGCGACTCCCAATCGCCGACCAGCAACGCCGACGCCGCGGCACCCACCAGCAGCGCCTGGGCGCGGGTGTCGGTGCCGAAGTAGACCCGATCGCGCGTCGCATCGGAGGCGAGCAGGATGGCGGCCACGGCAGAGCCCAGCGCTCCCAGCGTGGCCAGCAGGAACACCGTCAAGCGGACGCCGCCGAGGGTGGCCCGTCTGTTCTGACGACGCGCTCGTGCCGCCAGAACCACGGCCACTGCGACAAGCACCAGCGGCCAGACGATGTAGTACTGCTCCTCCACGCCGAGTGACCAGGCGTGCTGCAGTGGGGATGGGGGCGCACCCTGGGCGAAGTAACCGGTCTTGTCGGAGACGAACATCCAGTTCGCCACCCAGAAGAAGGCGGCGACGGCGTCGTCGCGCAAACCCAGGATCGCTTCGGGTGAGAACAACTGACGCCCGACGGCGACGGTAAGCACCATCAACACCAGCGCCGGCAGCAACCGGCGGGCCCGACGAATCCAGAAGTTCCCCAGGTCGACGCGGCCGCTGCGGCCCAACTCGTCCAACAGCAGCGAGGTGATCAGGAAACCACTCAGCACGAAAAACACGTCGACGCCGAGGAACCCGCCTGCCATACCGGGGATGCCGCCGTGGTCGGCCAGCACCAGCGCGACCGCGACCGCACGCACGCCATCCAGCGCACGAATGCCCGGACGGCGCTCTGGACGGTCAGTGTCGTCGCGCGCCCTGCGGGTGGGCAACCGGCTCGCCGGCGGCGCGGCGACCCAGCGGGGCTTCCCAGCAGAATGAACCGGCACGGGGTACGCCCCGGCCGGTTCCATGTTCACCTCTCCAGCACACCGACCGGTTTCCTGGTCGGTGGCTTTGTTGCCGCCGATACTCGGGTGCCCCTCCCTGCTGATGCAGGCGTCAGTTTAGGTCCGGGCAGACCGCATCAGCGGCAGACACGGCGCGGCGGCAACCGAAATATGCTGGCGCGCGGCAACTCCGCGTGCGGCAAGAGAATTGGTTCTACGCCGAGCCTTGGGCGGCCTCGGCACCGAGCCCGAGTTCGGCTCGAACGGGGGTCGAACATGGCACCGTTGGCATGCCCGACCGAGATGAACGATGCCATGGTTTCGAACATCGCGACTTCTACTTGTTGACCATTCACCGGTATTTCCCAGCGAAGTGGCGCCATCATGCTGGCGTACACGCGGCCAGACCAGCGACCGGGTCCGCCATGACGGCCGCCCGCATGGTTGCTAGCTGCCGGCGAAATCGATGATTCCGCGAATGTTGCGGCCCTCGCGCAGATCCGCGAACGCTTCGTTGATCTGGTCGAGTTGGTAGTGCTTGGTGACCAGTTCGTCGAGCTTCAAAGCGCCCGCCTGATACAACGACAACAGCATCGGCACGCTCGTGCGCGGATTCATTCCGCCGTAGAGCGCTCCTCTGAGTTGCTTGGCCGACAGCGTCATCTCCTGCAGGACCATCGGCACCGGAGGCTCGGTGTAGGGGGTGATCCCGGTGAGCACGCAGATGCCGCCTTTGCGAAGCAACGCCATCGCCAATGGGATCAAGTCCACGTGCACGACGCCGGGGCAGATGACGACGCGATCGGCCATCAGGCCGTCGGTGATCTCCCTCACCAGCGGCACCGCTTCCTCAGCGGATGCCACGCTGTGCGTGGCACCGAAGATTTTTGCTGAATCCCGCTTCGACTCAACCGGATCCACCGCGACGACGTATTTGGCGCCGACGGCGCGCGCCCCCTGCAGGGCGTTCATCCCGACGCCACCGGCGCCGATGACGACCACGGTGTCGCCGGGTTCGGTGCCTGCCGACACCGTCGCGGAGCCCCAGCCGGTACTGACGCCGCACGACACCAGCGAGGCGGCGTGGAACGGAATCGCTTCGTCGATCTTGATCACGGACCGTTCCGATAACACCGCATATTCAGCGAAGGTGCCGAGTTGTCCATAGGCCAGGAGGTTTTCGTCGCCGAGATGCCGGCGACACGTTCCGTCAGTCGGCATTTCCCGGACGAACAAGCTGGCGCCGACGTCGCAGATGTAGCTCTGGCCGTCGACGCAAAACCGACAACTGCCGCACGCGGGGATGAATGACAGCGCAACGTGGTCTCCGGGCTGCACCGCCGTCACCCCCGGACCGACCTCCGCGACAACACCGGCTCCCTCGTGACCGCCAAGCAGCGGGAACCAGTCCGGCGCGGGCTGACCGCTCGCGGCCAGCACTTCGGGAGTTGGCACCACGTCGCCGGTGAACAGGTGGTCGTCGGAGTGGCAGACCCCGGCGACGGCCATCCGCACCAGGACCTCACCGGCACGGGGCGGATCGAGATCGATTTCGTCGATCTCCCAGTCCATGCCGACCCCGCGAATCACGGCGGCCCGACATTTCATTGCGCGGCCTTGTCCGGCGCGAAGCCCAATACGCTTTTTACTTCCAAATACTCGTGGAACCCGAACTCGCTCCACTCCCGACCATTGCCGCTGCGCTTGTAGCCGCCGAATGGCGTACTCATGTCGAATGCGTGATTGATGGTCACCCAGCCCGCCCGGATCCTGCGAGCAATCTGACGCGCCGTGTCGAGGTCGGCCCCGGAAACAAAGCCGGCAAGGCCGTACTCGGTGTCGTTGGCGATCTCGATGGCGTGGTCGATGTCGTCGTAGCCGAGGATGCACAGCACCGGCCCGAAGATCTCTTCGCGTGCAATCGTCATGTCGTTTGTGACATGGGCGAACACGGTCGGCTTGACGTAGTAACCCTTGTCCAAATCCGCGGGCCGGCCCGGACCTCCCACGACCACGGTCGCGCCCTCGTCGACGCCCTTCTGGATCAGGCGCTGGACCTTGTCGAACTGCGCCCTCGAGGCCACCGGCCCGATCGTGGTCCCGGCGTCCGGCCGGCCCACCGTGACCTGCTCGGCCGCCTCGCGCGCGATGGAAATCGCTTCGGCCATACGGGAATTCGGAACCAGCATGCGTGTCGGCGCGTTACAGCTCTGCCCGGAGTTCGGCATCATGTTGGCCACGCCGGCGCTGACGCTCTCGGCAAAGCCGCTGTCGTCGAGGACGATGTTGGGGCTCTTGCCGCCGAGTTCCTGGGTCACCCGCTTCACGGTCGGGGCGGCGAGCTTGGCCACCTCGACGCCGGCGCGGGTTGAGCCCGTGAACGACACCATGTCGATGTCGGGATGGCTCGCCAGGGCCACGCCCACGCCCGCGCCGTCGCCGTTGACGAGGTTGAACACCCCGGGCGGCACGCCCGCGGCATCCAGGATCTCGGCGAAGATATAGGCCGAAAACGGGGCCACCTCGGAGGGTTTGAGGACGGCGGTGCAGCCGGTGGCCAACGCCGGGTAGACCTTCACGGCGATCTGGTTGATCGGCCAGTTCCACGGAGTGATCAGCCCGCAGACACCGATGGGCTCCTTGGCGATCAGGCTCTCGCCCTTGTGTTCCTCGAACGAGAAGTTCTTCAGCACGTCGATCGCCTTGGCCAGGTGTCCGATGCCGAGGAAAACCTGCGGCCCCGAGGCCAGCGACGCCGGCGCGCCGATTTCGTCGGTGACCGCCGCGGCGAGGTCGTCCGCGCGCTTTTGGTATTCGGCGAGGATGGCCTGCAACAGATCTAGGCGCTCTTCGCGGGTGGTCCGCGACCAGCCGGCGAACGCTCGGCGGGCAGCTTTGACGGCCACGTCGACGTCGGCCGCCGAGCCCAGCGAGATCTTCCCGGACACCTGCTCGGTTGCCGGGTTCTCCACGTCGAAAGCATTGGGCTGCAACGGGTCGACCCATTGTCCGTCGATGTAGAACTTCAAGTATTCACGCATAGCCTGCACTCTTCCTTAGTCGTGGCGCTCACTGGGTGCCTTCGGCATACCAAGTGCGGAATCGGTCGTATTTAGGCATCTCCTCGGAGTTGGCCTTCGGGTCGATGCACACGTGCACCACACCGACTTTGCCGCTGGCGTAGGCGCGGGCGATGGCCGGTCCGATCTCGTCTTCCTTCTCGACGTACTCGCCGTGGCAGCCGAAGCCCTCCGCGACCTTGTCCATCCGCACGTCCTTGCTCCAGTGCACGCCGGGTTGCGGCGACGGCTGCTCGAACGTGCGCTTGTACACGCCCACTTCGAGACCCCACTGATGGTCGACACCCACTACGCATACCAGCGGAAGCTGCAGGCGCGCGGCGGTTTCCAATTCAGCGATGTGGAAGAGAAACGCCGAGTCACTGGTCAGCAGCATCACCGGCCGCTTACCACCCTCGGCGACCGATGCCCCGACTGCGTACGGCAATCCGGTTCCGAGGTGGCCGAAGTTCTGGTTCCAGATGACGTCCCGCGGCTTGGACTGCGAGTAGGTCCACTGGAAGATGACGGTCGCGCCGCCATCGCGGACCAGGATGCCGTCCTCGAGGTCGTTGAACGCCTTCGTGGCCTCAACCACATAGCGCGCCGGGTGAATCGGCGAACGTCCCGACGGCGCACTCACGGCAAGCTGCGCGAGTTCCTCGGCGTCGGCGTTGACCAACTTCTCCAGGTTGGCGGACGGGGTGCGCGGCGTATCCCGAAGCGCGTCGACCAGCTGCGGCACGACGCCGCGCAAATCGCCCACAAGCGGCACGTCGAACTGGCGGTTGACGCCGATGGCGGCGGGGTCCTGCTCGACATACACCCACTTGCGATTCGCATCGTTGTCTGCCCAATGCTGGGTCCGGCCGTAGTGCATGGGCTCACCTAGTTCGGTTCCCAGCGCGACGCACAGGTCGGATTCCTCGACTGCCTCGTTGGCGGCCGGGGAGAACAGGTAAGGGAATGTTCGATCCTGCAGACCCGGGATGTACGACGTACCCCCAGAGGTCTGGATGACCGGGCAGCCCATCAAGTCGGCGAGTTCCTTGACCGCAGGACCGGTGCGCGACGTGTGCACGCCGTGGCCCACCAACAGAATCGGGCTCTTCGCTTCGCGGATCAGCTTCGCGGCTTCAGCGATCTCGGACGCGCCGGCCCCTTGGTTGACGAGTCGATACCGGTTGGGCGGCAACGGATTCGGCACATCGAGCTCCTCGAGGATGACGTGCGAGGGATATTCGATGTAGGCCGGACCGGGTGTTCCGGACATGGCCCGGCGGATCGCCTCGTGGATGATCTCGTCGGTCTGGTCGGCGTATTCGATGGAGGCGCTGTACTTGACCGACGGCGCGACGAGCGGTTCTTGCCGGACGAACTGGATGCGCCCGCGCCGGACCCGGCGTTCGGTGATGCGGGCCCGCTGGCCGCCGAGGAAGATCACCGGCGAGTTTTCCACCATCGCGCACTGGATCGCCCCCGCGATGTTGGCCATGCCCGGGCCGAGCGTGCCAATGCACAGGCCGGGCCTACCCGTCATTCGCGAAGCCGCCTCGGCCATGAAACCCGCGCTCAGTTCGTGATGCGGCGCGACCACCGACCACCCGCGAGCGTCGGCTTCGGCGAACATGTGCACGAAGTTCGGATCCGGGATGCCGAACAGAGTATTCACACCCTCGGCCTCGAACAGGTCGAGGATGCGTTTGTAGACGGGCACGCCCATGATGGAAGCTCCTTCGCTTGCAATCTATTTCGTTGATTAAGCGCTATGCCGAACCCGCGATCGGATTCATGTCGACAGCCAGCCCCAGCTCGCCGAGGACGGCGGCGGTGTCGGCGCCAAGCCCCGGCGCCGGGCCCGCGACGCGTCCTGGTGTCCGCGAGAACCAGGTGGGTACACCTGGGAAGCGCACCGGCCCGTACGGGCTGTCCACCGTCTCGAACAAGCCGACGGCGTTGAGATGTGGATCGTCGAAAAGCGCGCCCGGCGTGTTCAGTGGCGCGGCCGGTATCTCGAGTTCGTGGAGAAGCGCCAACCACTCGGCAGTGGACCGCTCCCTCATCGTCTCGGCCACCAGTCCGTAGACCGTGTCGATCTCGCGGGCGCGCTGTTCCAACGTCGAATACAGCTCGTTGGCCCACGGTGGCTGAACGGCTTTCATGAACGCGTTCCAGTGCTTGTCGTTGTAGATCAGCGCGGCGATGTAGCCGTCGCTGGTGCGATACGGGCGGCGGTTGGGCGCCACGGTGCGCGGATACATCGCCGGCCCCAGCGGGGGGTCGAACAAGGCGCCGTTGGCATGCTCGACGAGCATGAACGAGGCCATGGTCTCGAACATGGCCACCTCGACTTCTTGCCCCTCGCCCGTGCGCTCGCGATGGAACAACGCCATCATCGTTGCGTACAGCGCCGTCAGCCCGGCAATCTTGTCGGCCATGATGGTGCCGACATAATCGGCCTCGCCGGTCAATTGCTGTTGCACCGCCGTCAATCCGCATTCGGCCTGGATGGTGTCGTCATAGGCGGGGCGGTCGTGATCGGGTCCACGTCGCCCGTAGCCGTAGCAATTGGTGTAGACGACAGCAGGATTGATCGCAGCGACCTCGTCGTAGGCGAACCCGAGCTTGGTGATGGCTTTGGCGCGCATCGAGTGGATAAACACGTCGGCGGTCTCAATCAGAGCGCGCAACGCGCACGCCCCGGCATCGGTTTGCAAGTCCAGCACGACGCTGCGCTTGCCACGGTTGACGTTGACGAAAACCCCGCTCATGCCCGGGGCCGGGCCCACCGATATGTATCGGGTGTTATCGCCTTGCGGTGGTTCGACTTTGATCACGTCGGCGCCCATATCGGCCATGATCTGCGTGCAATACGGTCCCATCACCATTGCAGTGAGGTCGATTATCCGCACGCCGGCCAATGGGCCGGTCAGGCTAGCCATTCAGCGCTCCTTGGTCATTTGAGCGGTGAGCCAGCCCGAAGCTGTAGCGGATGTGCTCGTTATGTCCGTCGGGTAGGACCGGAAAAACCAAGGGCGCCTCGACGTTTCGGATTGCGTCGAGATGCACCCCGACGTCCTCGACCGTCCACGATCCGCGGTACACGCCAGGGCTTTCGGCGATCACCGCCCGGGCCACCCGGCCCGCCAGGGCGATGAACATCTCCCCGCTCACCGAACAGGATTCGTGGGCCAGCCAACCCACCACGGGTGCGACCA
>NZ_DATNJW010000330.1:0-15888 GCF_035603715.1 Mycobacterium sp.
CAGCACGGTGTTCACCACCCACACCCCGGTGCCCGCCGGGATCGACCGGTTCCCGCTGGAGATGGTGCAGCGGTATTTCGCCGGCCACTCCGCAGACGCCGCCGGCATCGCCGCCGGTTCGGTGTTGCTGCCCGGTGTGCCGGTCGCCAGGATCCTGGCGCTGGGCGCCGAGGACGATCCGGAGAAATTCAACATGGCCCACATGGGCCTGCGACTTGCCCAGCGCGCCAACGGTGTTTCGCTGTTGCACGGCGAGGTGAGCCGGGCCATGTTCAACGAACTGTGGCCGGGTTTCGACGCGGACGAGGTGCCGATCGGATCGATCACCAACGGCGTTCATGCCCGCACCTGGGCGGCGCCGCAATGGCTGCAGCTGGGCCAGGAACTGCTCGGGTCCGACTCGTTCGGCGACCCCGGCGTCTGGCTGCGGGTCAACGAGGTCGACGCGGGTCATCTGTGGTGGATCCGATCGCAACTACGGGCACTGCTGGTCGACGATGTCCGGGCGCGGCTGCACCGTTCTTGGCTGGAACGTGGTGCACCCGAGGGCGAATTGGGTTGGATTTCAACGGCGTTCGACCCGAACGTGCTGACCATCGGGTTCGCCCGCCGCGTACCGACGTACAAGCGTCTGACGCTGATGCTGCGCGACCCGCACCGGCTGGAACAGCTGCTACTCAACGAGGAAAAGCCGATCCAGCTGATCGTCGCCGGCAAGTCCCACCCCGCCGACGACGGCGGCAAGGCGCTGATCCAGCAGGTGGTGCAGTTCGCCGACCGCCCGGAAGTGCGCCACCGGATCGCATTCCTGCCCGACTACGACATGTCGATGGCCCGGCTGCTGTATTGGGGCTGCGATGTCTGGCTGAACAACCCGCTGCGGCCGTTAGAGGCTTGCGGCACTTCGGGAATGAAGAGCGCGCTGAACGGCGGGCTGAACCTGTCGATCCTCGACGGGTGGTGGGACGAGTGGTACGACGGCCAGAACGGTTGGGCGATACCGTCGGCCTCCGGTGTCGCCGACGAGGAGCGTCGCGACGACCTGGAGGCGGCCGCGCTCTACGACCTGTTGCAGAAGTCGGTGGCGCCGAGGTTCTACGAGCGCGACGAGCACGGAACTCCGCGTCGGTGGATCGAGATGGTGCGCCACACGTTGCAGACGCTCGGCCCGAAAGTGTTGGCCTCCAGGATGGTTCGCGATTACACCGAGGGCTACTATCTGCCGGCTGCGGAGTCATTGCGCAGGACGGTGACCTTTGACGACGACGGGCAGGCGGCGTTCGACCCGGCCCGCGAACTGGCCGACTATCGCCGACGGGCATTCAAGGAATGGCCGCACATTCGCGTCACCGACGTCGACAGCACCGGGCTGCCGGACTCTCCGGTGCTTGGATCGAAGCTCACCCTGACCGCGACCGTGCAGTTGGCCGGGCTGCGGCCCGACGAGGTCACGGTCCAGGCAGTGGTCGGCAGGGTGGACACCGGCGACGCGCTGGTGGATCCGGTCACCGTCGACATGCCCTACACCGGCACCGCGGCCGGCGGCGACCACATCTTCTCGACGACGACGCCATTGCCGGTCGCCGGCTCGGTCGGCTACACCGTGCGGGTGCTGCCGAATAACCCGATGCTGGCCTCGGCGGCCGAGTTGGGTTTGGTCACGCTCGCCTGATCTAGGCGTCGCCTGCGCTCCGCAACCGGGTCAGCGCGGCGCGCACGGCCGCGGCATCGGTGGTCGCCCAGAACGGCGGCAGCGAGGCGCGCAGATAGCCGCCGTAGCGGGCGGTGGCCATCCTCGAGTCCAGCACTGCGACGACCCCTCGGTCGTCGATGCCGCGCAGTAGCCGTCCGGCGCCCTGGGCCAGCAGCAGCGCGGCGTGACTGGCCGCAACGGCCATGAAACCGTTGCCCCCGGCGGCGGCGACCGCCCGCTGCCGGGCGGACAGCAGCGGATCGTCGGGCCGCGGGAACGGGATGCGGTCGATGATGACCAACGACAACGAGGGGCCGGGGACATCGACGCCCTGCCACAGCGACAACGTGCCGAACAGCGACGTCGCCGGGTCGGCGGCGAACTGCTCGACGAGCGTCGGGGTGCTGTCGTCGCCTTGGCACAGCACCGGCGTCGACAGCCGTTCGGACATCGCCTCAGCGGCCGCGCGTGCGGCCCGCATCGACGAGAACAGCCCGAGCGTGCGTCCGCCCGCCGCGGTGACGAGTTCGGCGATCTCGGTCAACTGCTCGGCCGAGCCGGTGCCCTCGCGGCCCGGCGGCGGCAGATGGGCTGCGACGTAGAGGATTCCGGCTTTGCCGTGCTGGAACGGCGACCCGACGTCGATTCCGCGCCAAGGCATTTCGGTATCAGCGAGCCCCCAGGATTTGGCCATCGCGTCGAACGAGCCGCCGACGGTCAGCGTCGCCGAGGTCAACACCGCCGTCGAGTCGGCGAACAACCGGGTACGCAGCAGTCCGGACACCGACAACGGCGCCACCCGCAGCACGGTTCTCTTCGACCCGCGGTTGTCCTCGTGGTCCAGCCAGACCACGTCGGTGCGGTCCGGGATCGCCGGCCCGAAGGACACCAGGATGCGCGTTGCGGTGTCAGCGATCTCGGCGAGGCTGGCGACCGCCTCGGCCCGCGCCGAGGCGGCCTTGGGGTCGGTGGGCGCCGTATCGATGGAGGAGCGCGCGGCGGTGGCCGCGTCCCGCAGCGCCGCGAGGTGGGTGGTGAGTTCGTCGTCCAGGTGGTCGATGCGACCGGCCGACGCGTCCTGGATGGCCGCGGTGAAGTTGGCGGATGCCCGTTCCCAGCGCTGCATGAGCTCCGGTTCGACCAGCCTGGCCGTGCGTCGGGAGGCGACGCCGAGCGCGGTGGCCGACAGTTCGCCGGTGGCCACCGCGGTCACCCGGTCCACCAGGTCGTGCGCCTCGTCGACGATGAGCAGCTGATGTTCGGGTAGCACAGTCGAGTCGGCGACGGCGTCGATGGCCAGCAGCGCGTGGTTGGTGACGACGACGTCGGCCTGACCGGCGAAGGCGCGGGCTTTTTCGGCGAAGCATTCGGTGCCGAACGGGCAGCGGGCCATGCCAAGGCATTCGCGAGCGGACACGCTGACCTGCGTCCACGACCGGTCGGCCACGCCGGGCTTGAGGTCGTCGCGGTCGCCGGACTCCGTCGTCGACGCCCAGGCGGTGAGCCGCTGCACGTCGCGGCCCAACGCGGTGGCTGCCTGCGGCGAGAAGAGTTCCTGAGGTTCGCCATCGGCATCGGCTGCGGCGCCGCTGTGAATCTTGTTGAGGCACAGGTAATTCTGTCGGCCCTTCAGCAAGGCGAAGCGGGGCTCGCGGGGTAACGCATCGCTGAGCGCGTCGACGAGCTGGGGCAGGTCGCGATTGACCAGTTGGCGCTGCAGGGCGATCGTCGCGGTCGACACCACGACCGGGGCGTCGTCGGACACCGCCCGGTTGATCGCCGGAACCAAGTACGCCAACGACTTTCCGGTGCCGGTGCCCGCTTGTACGGCCAGATGCTCGCCGGTTTCGAAGGCGCGGGCGACCGCGTCGGCCATCTCCAGCTGACCGCTGCGTTCGCTGCCGCCCAGTGCCGCCACCGCAGTGGCCAGTAGCTGCGTGGTCGGCGATGGCGCGTCGTCGGTCGTGGCTACTCCTGCGTGTCGGTCGGTGGGCGTCGGGCCGGGATCTGGGTGGTGGGGATGGCCGGGTCGCCGTGCGACAACATCAGACCCTCCCACGGCAAGCTTCGCAAGCCCGATGCCACCAGCTTGCGTGCCACGCCCAGCGCTTCAGGGCCCAGGTCGATCACCGTCGTGCCGCTGCGCACCAACGGAATCGTCAGCACCCGCGATGGCTCGGTGCTCTGCGCCTGCTGCGGCGGTTCGCCGATCGGATGCACAATCTCCTCGGTGATCGTGCCTGTCGCACGGGACAGCCGCAGCGCCTCTTTGCGGCCGCCGTGGGATTCCTTGCGGACGCTGCGTTTCTCAACCGGTACGCCGTCGACTTCGACGAGCTTGTAGACCATGTTCGCGGTGGGCGCGCCGGAACCGGTGACTAGCGAGGTGCCGATCCCGTAGCTGTCCACCGGCTCGGCTCGCAAGCCGGCGACGGCGAATTCGTCGAGATCGCCGGAGACCACGATGCGGGTTCGGGTGGCCCCGAGCCGATCGAGCTGGTCGCGGACCTGGCGGGCCAGCACGCCCAGATCGCCGGAGTCGATGCGTACCGCGCCGAGTTCGGTGCCGGCGGCCGCCACCGCGTTGGCCACGCCGGTCGTCACGTCGTAGGTGTCGACCAGGAGCGTGGTGCCGGTGCCCAGGGCAGCGACCTGTGCCGCGAACGCGCCCGGCTCGTCGGGTCCGTCGCGGCCGTCGTAAAGCAGCATGAAGGCATGCGCGCTAGTGCCCTCGGTAGGTACGCCGTAGCGGCGGTGAGCCTCGAGGTTGGATGTCGCGGCGAATCCCGCGACGTAGGCGGCGCGCGCAGCGGCGACGGCGGCACGCTCGTGGGTGCGGCGCGAGCCCATGTCCATGATCGGCCGACCTTGAGCGGCGCTGACCATGCGCGCAGCCGCTGACGCAACGGCAGTGTCATGGTTGAAAATCGACAGCGCCAGCGTCTCGAGCACTACACATTCAGCGAAGCTGCCGGTTACCGAAAGCACCGGCGAGCCAGGGAAATACAGCTCACCCTCGGCGTACCCGTCGACATCGCCGCTGAACCGAAAATCGCGCAGGTAAGCCACGGTGTCCACATCGAGGAACTCCGCCAACGATTCGCACGCCACGTCGTCGAACCTGAACTCGGGCAACGTCTCCAGGAACCGTCCTGTCCCGGCCACCACGCCGTATCGGCGTCCGTCCGGCAACCGACGAGCGAACAGCTCGAACGTGGCCCGGCGGTGCGCGGTGCCGTCGCGCAGCGCCGCCGACAGCATGGTCAACTCGTACCTGTCGGTCAGCAGCCCGGCGTAAACCGAGTTGTTCACGCCGCAACGGTATCGGTTGCGCGAACGCGGCTCGGTATCCTGGCACCCATGGTTGCGTCAGCCCCGACAAAGCCGGGAACGACTGGGCAGCGGGAAGCCGACTCGGTTGAAGCCACGGCAGCCCCCTGGGTGACCATCGTGTGGGACGATCCGGTCAACTTGATGAACTACGTGACGTACGTCTTCCAGAAGCTGTTCGGCTACAGCGAGCCGCACGCGACGAAGCTGATGCTGCAAGTCCACAACGAAGGTAAGGCCGTGGTGTCGGCGGGCAGCCGGGAAGCCATGGAGGTCGACGTGACGAAGCTGCACGCGGCAGGGCTATGGGCCACCATGCAGCAGGATCACTGAGATCGAGTGCGTAAGTGGAAGCGGGTTGAGACCGCCGACGGCGCCCGATTTCGGTCCGCTTTGGACGCGCACGAGGCGGCGTTACTGAAGAATCTGGTCGCCTCGATGATCGGACTGCTCGAAGAGCGCGAATCGGCTTCTCCGCATGACGAACTCGAACAAATCACCGGCATGAAGACCGGCAACTCCGCGCCGCCGGACAACGTGACTCTGCAGCGGCTGCTGCCCGATTTCTCCAAGCCGGACGATGCCTCGGCTGAGGCCACCGACAGCCTGAACGCCGCCTTGCGCAGCCTGCATGAGCCCTCGATCATTGACGCTAAACGCATTGCGGCACAACAACTACTGGACACACTTCCCAATGACGGTGGCAAGCTCGAGCTGACCGAGGACGTGGCAAACGCGTGGATCGCGGCCGTCAACGATCTGCGCCTGGCCCTGGGCACCATGCTCGACATCCGCCCCAACGGCCCGGATCGCCTGCCCGACGACCACCCAATGGCCCCGCACCTCGACGTCTACCAGTGGCTGACCGTGCTGCAGGAGTATCTGGTGCTGGCGCTGATGGGGTCGTGATGAACGCGATCACCGACGTCGCCGGAATCCTGGTCGGCGACTATCACCGGCTGGACCCGGACGCGACGATGGGTGCGGGCTGGGCGACTGGGGTCACCGTCGTCCTGACGCCGCCCGGCACCGTCGGCGCCGTCGACGTTCGGGGCGGGGCGCCCGGCACTCGGGAAACCGATCTGCTGGACCCGGCCAACAGCGTGCGCTACGTCGACGCGGTGCTGATCGCCGGTGGCAGTGCCTACGGGTTGGCCGCCGCCGACGGGGTGATGCGCTGGCTGGAAGAGCACGAGCGCGGCGTGGCGATGACCGGTGGAGTCGTGCCGATCGTGCCGGCAGCGGTGATCTTCGATCTCGAGGTGGGCGCCTGGGCCAATCGGCCCACCGCCGACTTCGGCTACGGCGCCTGCCAGACGGCTGGAACCGATGTGGCCGTCGGCACGGTCGGCGCTGGGGTGGGGGCGTGCGCGGGTGTGCTCAAAGGCGGCGTCGGGACTGCGTCGACCACACTGCCGTCCGGGGTGACCGTCGGGGCGCTGGTCGTGGTGAACTCCGCCGGCAACGTCGTCGACCACAGCACCGGCTTGCCGTGGCTGAGCTACCTGGTCGCAGAGCTCGGTCTGACGGCGCCCCCCGACGCGCAAGTCGCCGCCCTCGCCGAGCTCGAATCACCGCTGCGCTCGCTGAACACAACCATCGCGGTGGTCGCGACCGATGCCGCGCTGAGCCCAGCGGCCTGCCGGCACGTCGCGAGCACTGCTCACGACGGGCTTGCCCGCAGCATCCGGCCAGCGCACACCCCGGTTGACGGCGATACGGTGTTCGCGCTGGCCACCGGCGCCATCGAGGTGGCGTCACCGGCCGACGTGCCGGCCGCATTCTCGCCGGAAACCGCCCTGGCCAGCGCCGTGGGTGTGGCAGCAGCCGACTGCCTGGCGCGCGCGGTGATCGAAGCGGTGATCGCCGCCGACGCCGTGGCCGACATACCGACCTACCGGGGCCTGTTGCCTGGCGCATTCGAGCAACGCCGGTAGCTTGGACGAAGCGGGGGTTGCTGTGGAAAGGCAGCTACAGCGATGACAAGCCAGACTCACACATCGGCGCGGCAGCCGAAGAAGCGTTCGCCGATGCTGGTCGGCGGGGCCACCATCATCAGCTTCGTGGCGCTGCTGTACATCGTCGAGGCGTTCGATCAGCTCAACGGGCACCGGTTCGACGACAACGGCATCCGCCCACTGGAAACCGACGGGCTGTGGGGGATTCTGTTCGCCCCGCTGCTGCACGCGAACTGGGCGCACCTGGCCGCGAACACCGGGCCGGCGCTGGTGCTGGGTTTTCTGGTGACATTGGCCGGTCTGTCGAGATTCCTCTGGGCGACGGCGATCGTGTGGATCGTTGGTGGGCTCGGCACCTGGCTGATCGGCAACTTGGGATCGCCCTGCGGCGAGACTGACCACATCGGCGCCTCCGGGCTGATCTTCGGCTGGCTGACCTTCCTGCTGGTGTTCGGGTTCTTCACCCGTTCGGCCTGGCAGATCGTCATCGGGCTGGTGGTGCTTGTTGTGTACGGCGGAGTTCTGTGGGGCGCCGTGCCAGTGCTCAACGTCTGCGGTGGAGTGTCCTGGCAGGGCCACCTCTGCGGCGGCATCGCCGGCGTGCTGGCGGCGTACTTGTTATCCAGCCCCGAACGCCATGCTCGCGAGCGTCGCCGCAAAGGGCCGCAGCGGTCCGGTCAATAATTGAGCTGACATGAGTAACGCACTGGCGCCCATTGGGGTGTTCGACTCCGGCGTGGGCGGGTTGACGGTCGCGCGGGCGATCATCGACCAGTTGCCCGACGAGGACATCACCTATGTCGGCGACACCGGCAACGGCCCCTACGGTCCGCTGACAATTCCCGAGATCCGCGCGCACGCCCTGGCTATCGGTGACGACCTCGTCGACCGCGGCGTGAAGGCATTGGTGATCGCCTGCAACTCGGCGTCGTCGGCCTGCCTGCACGATGCCCGCGAACGCTATGACGTGCCGGTGGTCGAGGTGATCCTGCCCGCGGTCCGCCGCGCCGTTGCCACCACTCGCAACGGTCGCATCGGCGTGATCGGTACCCAGGCCACGGTCGCCTCCGGCGCCTACCAGGACGCCTTTGCCGCCGCCCGTGACACCGAGATCACCGCCGTGGCCTGCCCGCGGTTCGTCGACTTCGTCGAGCGCGGCATCACCAGCGGCCGTCAGGTGCTCGGCTTGGCCGAGGGGTATCTCGAGCCGCTTCAGCGCGCTGACGTGGACACGCTGGTGCTCGGCTGTACTCACTACCCGTTGCTGTCCGGGCTGATCCAGCTGGCGATGGGCGACGCGGTCACGCTGGTATCCAGCGCGGAGGAGACGGCGAAAGAGCTGCTTCGTGTGCTGACGGAGCGGGATCTGTTGCGACCGCACGACGCTCCGCCCTCCACCCGAGTGTTCGAAGCCACGGGCGATCCCGAGGCATTCACCAAACTTGCGGCCCGATTCTTAGGCCCAGCGGTCACCGGCGTTGAACCCGTCCGGCACACACACGTTTCCTAGGTATGGGGATGATTCTGATCACCCAATGCAGCGATGTTTTCTCCATCGTGCGACCGGGCATGGCACAGTAGTGACCGTGCGAATTACCGTGCTGGGCTGCTCCGGGAGCGTCGTTGGCCCGGATTCGCCGGCATCCGGTTATCTGCTCAGGGCTCCGGACACGCCGCCCTTGGTGATCGACTTTGGTGGAGGCGTGCTCGGCGCGCTGCAGCGGCACGCCGATCCGGGCTCGGTGCACGTTTTGCTCTCGCACCTGCACGCCGATCATTGCCTTGACATGCCGGGGCTGTTCGTCTGGCGCCGCTACCATCCGTCGCCGCCCAAAGGGAAGGCGTTGTTGTACGGCCCGAGCGACACCTGGTCGCGCCTCGGCGCAGCGTCGTCGCCATTCGGGGGCGAGATCGACGACTGCTCGGATATTTTCGACGTGCATCACTGGGTCGACAGCGAGGCAGTGACAATTGGCGCGCTCAACGTCTTGCCCCGGCTGGTGTGCCACCCGACCGAGTCCTACGGCATGCGGATCACCAATCCGGCCGGCGCGTCGTTCGTCTACAGCGGCGACACCGGCTACTGCGACGCCGTGGTCGACCTGGCCCGCGGTGCCGACGTCTTCCTCTGTGAAGCGTCGTGGACGCATGCGCCTGACCGCCCGCCCAGCCTGCACCTGTCCGGAACCGAGGCCGGGCGCATCGCGACCGCCGCCGGGGTGGGCGAGTTGTTGTTGACCCACATCCCGCCGTGGACCTCGCGGGAGGACGTGATCAGCGAGGCCAAAGCCGAATTCGGCGGCCCGGTGCACGCGGTGGTGTGCGGCGAGACATTCAACGTTGGGCGCTCCTGAGCGGCTGACCGCACGCTAGGGTTGGCGGCGTGTCAAAACGAGAAGACGGCCGCCTCGACGACGAACTTCGACCGGTTGTCATCACCCGCGGGTTCACCTCCCACCCGGCAGGTTCGGTAGTGATCGAATTCGGCCAGACCAAGGTGCTGTGCACGGCAAGCGTTACCGAGGGCGTGCCCCGCTGGCGTAAGGGATCAGGCTTGGGTTGGCTTACCGCCGAATACGCGATGCTGCCGTCGGCCACCCACACTCGCAGCGACCGCGAATCCGTGAAGGGTCGGCCGTCCGGGCGCACGCAAGAAATCAGCCGGCTGGTCGGCAGGTCACTGCGCGCCTGCATCGACCTGGCGGCGTTGGGGGAGAACACCATTGCAATCGATTGCGACGTGTTGCAAGCCGATGGCGGTACCCGGACCGCGGCGGTCACCGGCGCGTACGTCGCGTTGGCTGATGCGGTGACTTACCTCTCGGCGGCCGGCAAGCTGTCGGATCCGCGGCCGCTGTCCTGTGCGATCGCCGCGATCAGCGTGGGCGTCGTCGACGGTCGGGTCCGCGTCGACCTGCCGTACGAGGAAGACTCCCGCGCCGAGGTGGACATGAACGTCGTAGCCACTGACACCGGGACGCTCGTCGAGGTGCAGGGCACCGGCGAGGGCGCCACCTTCCCGCGATCGACATTGGACAAGTTGCTCGATGCCGCACAGGGTGCTTGCGAGAAGCTGTTCGTTGCGCAGAACGAGGCGTTGGCGTTGCCGTACCCGGGCGTGCTGCCCGAGGGTGGCACACCACAGAAGGCGTTCGGAAGCTGACCTAGCAGTTACCGGGGATGCCGGTAAACATGTCTGTGCCGCACGGCGGTTCGGAGTCGGGCGGTGGAACTTCGCCATCCCAGACGTCGCTGGGAAGCTTGCCGTTGTATGGCACATTGCCTTTCCCATTGCGCACCCGGAACCAGGTGTGGCAGATGTTCATGTCCCAGTCGTAGCCAACGTTGGGCCCCGTCGGGTAATTCATCGGTTGCCCTGGGCACCAGTTGTGGGGCTTGTGGGCCTGAGCGATACCTGCGTGCTGAATCCCACCTACCGCGATGCCACTGGTCAGCAGCATGCCGATGATGGCCCGTTCGAGGGTGCGATTGGTCTTCATGTTGCGATGCCCCTTGCTCATGGCGGCCTCGCACGGCCACCTTTCACGGATTGTGCGCCGGGCGAGAGCGGAAAGCATGGGGCATTTGACCCATTTTGGGCATCTGCCGGCGCGTGGCTTGCGGTGTGCAGCGCTGAATTACGATGACCTGGTGACCCGTCTGCTCGTCGCCAGCCGAAACCCCAAGAAGCTGGCCGAGTTGCGGCGGGTGTTGGACGCAGCCTCGCTGTCAGGATTGACGCTGGTGTCACTCGACGATGTGCCTGCGTTCGACGAAGCGCCGGAAACCGGTGCAACGTTTGAGGATAACGCTCTGGCCAAGGCTCGCGACGGGTTCGCGGCGACGGGATTGCCGACCGTCGCCGACGACTCGGGGCTGGAAGTGGCTGCGCTCAACGGCATGCCCGGCGTGCTGTCGGCGCGGTGGTCGGGCACGCACGGCGACGACTCCGGCAACACAGCGTTGTTGTTGGCGCAGCTGCGCGACGTGCCCGACGAGCGTCGTAGCGCGGCCTTCGTCTCGGCCTGCGCTCTGGTCTCCGGTTCGGATGAGGTCGTCGTCCGCGGCGAGTGGCCCGGCTCGATCGCTCGCGAGCCGCGTGGCGATGCGGGCTTCGGCTACGACCCGGTGTTCATCGCGGACGGCGGGGATCGCACTGCGGCACAGCTGACTTCGGCGGAAAAGGACGCGGCATCGCATCGGGGTCGCGCGCTCGCGCTGTTACTGCCGGCTTTACGCGCGCTGGATCACTGAAGGTTGAACTGCGCCTTCACGTTTCGGGTCTGGAAATGCTCAACGATGATCCCGAGAAGTGGGATCGTTCCGGCCAACAGCACACCGATCGTCTTCACGATCGGCCACCGAACCTTGACGGCAAGGTTGAAAGCCGCCAGTACGTAAGCGAAATAGACCCAGCCGTGCACGATACCGATCCAGGTCGGCGGATTCGACACCTTGACGATGTAGTGCACCACAAGCTCGTAGCACAGGGCGATAAGCCACAGACCCGTCGTCCACGCCATCACGCGGTAGGCGAGCAGGGGGGTGCGGATGTTCTCGCCGGCTGTGGTCATGCGGTTGTCCTGTTCTGCTTTGGCTGGTTGTCGTTGTCCGCCTTGGCAAGTTCGGCTAGATAGGCGTTGTACTCGCGCAGCGCTGGGTCGTCGGAGCTCTGTTGAGCGGCCTTGGGACGTTCAGGCAACAGTCCGTCCGGTATCTCGTTGACGGTCTGGGTGTTCCGGTGCTCCGGCCGCGCTTCCTCGTAGCGGAAAAATCCGCGATAGGCGTAGACGCAGAATCCGGCGAACGCCGGCCACTGCAAGGCGTAACCGAGATTCTGGAAAGTGCCCGACGTCGACTGAAACCTCGTCCACTGCCACCAGCCCAGAGCCAGACAGCCGCCCGCCGCGAAGGCGACCAGCACGATCAGTGCAAGTCTCCGACGACGTGTAGTGGACACCCCTAGAAAGTACCCCGCAGCGTTCAGCAGGCTGCCGTGGACGGCTTCACGCGAAAACGAAGGCGGTACGCTCGTGGGGTTTGCGGGCGTGATGGAACGGCAGACATGCCGGCTTTAGGTGCCGGTGCTCGAGAGAGCGTGAGGGTTCGAATCCCTCCGCCCGCACCAATTACCTTTGTACCAACGACGAGTTAGGCAACCGGAGGATCCCCATCGGGTGGCTGCGGTGACTCGAACCGGCGCTCGAGCTCGGCCGCCGCGGCCTCCCGCTCGGCCGGCGACCGGCGAGGATCGGTCCGCGCGATCTCCAGCTTCGACCGGGTGAACGCCTCGCGCTCGGCTTCCAAGGCCGGTTCGTCCGGCGGCGCGAACCCGTTGCGGGCGTCGCCTATCGGCGCCGGAGCCGCGTCCGATCCGGGACGTGCAGGCGGGGGAGGCGGTTCGGTTGGCATCAGCTGTGCACCACCAGGGCGTAGTTGGGGTCGAGGAACAGGGTGTTGAAGCCAACGTTATCGGTCCGCACCCAGCTGTCGGTTGCGCTCAGAAGTTGCCACGTGCCCCAGGCTCCGGACTCCGATCGCGTGATCAGCATCGTCGAGAGCCCGCCGAGGAGCTGGGTGCAGTAGTAGTTCGGCTGGAAGGTCTCGACGATCGGTCCCCAGGACCCCGTGTAGCCGGCCGTTTGGCCGGCCTGTGTCGCCGCGTAGTCGTAGCGGTAGAACAGGTCCCAGCGGTTCGCCGAGCGGTTCCATAGGAGCGCTTCGTTGCGCCATTGGGTGGCCGAGATCTGGTACGTGCTGTTCCACACCCCCAGCGTCTGGTAGCTCCTTCCGTGGGTGGTCGTGGAATCGAGGTAGTCGGTCAGCGTCCCGAAGGGGCGATCCGTTTGCCAGTGGTCGCTCCGAGCCCAGTCGAACACGCGGAAGTGCGGCTCGTTCTGGCCGTTGTAGCTGACGAACGCCTCGACGCCCTCAGCCGCCCGGTTCATCGCGGTCAGGTACAGGTAGGTGTTGACGTTGCCACCCGGCGGGTTCGGGCAGACGATCTCCCAGTACAGCGACGTACCCTGCGCGAAGCCCTGCTTGAACGGATCGTCGTAGAAGAAGCCGTATCCGACACCGCCGGGGACCGGGCCGCCCTTCACCTCGGCGTCATGGAGCCGCTGATGGCCGACTCGTTCGACCAGCTCCGCGTAGGCGCTCGCGCGCTGGTGGCGGTCGAGGCGCGGGTGGGTCCGCACGACGTGGATCTTGGCCGCGAGAAAGGCGCGCTCGGCCTCATCATCTCGAGGAGTGTCGGACGTGATCTTGGCGAACGCGCGGCGGGCGTCGTGAAGCTTGGTCGGCATGCCTGGGCGCGCTGCGGGAACGGGCACCGAGCTGATCGGAACGGCTTTCGACGGCATAACGACCCCTCAGACGGTTGATTGTCAGCACGGCCGGTGGGTTTACCGGCGCGAACTAGCGAGATCCATTGGGCATCGATCGCAGTGACTAGAGCAAGAGCGCGGTCCGCTGAGCGGGCCGCATGCGCCGCATTAGATACAGTCGTACTCGAACAACTGTCGAGCGAGAGTTCCCATCGGACAAGGTCTATCGCCGCGATGACTGCGGGATCGTCGGGGGCGTATCGCTCCGCCCGCACCAAAGCGAATCGCCGCGGAGCCGGGTAGTCCGTGGAGATCCACCCGCTCCCTAACATGAGCGGGTGGATGCATTCTTCACCGCCGACGGCGACTCTTATGTGCCGGGAGCCATGACCGGTGGGCCGTGGGGCCAGACGATGGGCGGTCAGATCGTCGGCGGGCTACTGGGCTGGGCATTAGATCGTCACAGCGACGGCGACCTTCAACCGGCGCGACTGACGGTTGATCTGCTGCGCCCAGTGCCCATCGCACCCGTGTCGATCGAGACGTCGATTCAACGCGAGGGCCGTCGTATCAAACTCGTCGACGCCGCGCTGCTGCAGAACGGTCAAGTCGTCGCACGAGCCAGCGCGCTCTTCTTGCGACGCGGTGCCGAACCCGAGGGCCAGGTGTGGTCGGCGCCCGTGGCTATGCCTCCGATGCCGGCTGACTCTGAGATCCTCGAAGCCGAGGTCCCATTCGGCATCTGGACTGCCAGTGCTACCTCCGAGCCCGGCACTGCAGGAATGCCTCCGCTCGAGTGGGAACAACCTGGTGTGCAGAAGTTCGCGTGGACGCGCATGTTTCGCCCGATGGTGGCAGGGCACCCGCTCACGCCGTTCACCCGTGCGGCCGTTGCCGGCGACATCATCAGTTCGTTGACGCACTGGGGCACGGCGGGCTTGCAGCACATCAATGCCGATTACACCGTGGCGATGAGCCGATTGCCCGAAGGCGAGTACATCGGACTGGCTGCGCAGAGTTACTACGGGAACGACGGTGTCGGGGCCGGGACGGCGACACTGTTCGACAGCGCGGGCCCTATCGGAACGGGGACGGTGTTAGCTCTGGCCCAACCTCCCGGGGCATTCAAGCCAAGTCAATGGTAAGGCGTTGCCGCACTGCGGGTTTAGCGCATCAATGAAAATGTCTCCCCTCGCCACGGCGAGGGGAGACATTTCACAGCTGGCTAGGTCGTCGCGGGCGCGGGAAGCGCACCCGGCGCGGGGCCGGTGTTGCCCGGCTCGCTAGGCGCGGAAGTTCCCGGCATGGTCGGCGATGTTCCCGACATGTTCGGGGAGGTTCCCGACATACTCGGCGACGTCCCCGGCATGTTCGACGTCCACATCAGGATGTCCTGCAGTCCGTCGTTGTAGGCGACGCCGTTCGGCGGTGCGCCAGTCGCATCGAAGTACAGCGTGCCCTTCGACTCGCTGCCCTGGGCGATGGGCGCCGGGTTGAGGCCGTTTGGCACCTCGACGCTGTCGATCAATTTGTAGGTCTGACCGTTGGGCCCGCGAGCAGTGAAGTCTCGCACCTGCGGTGTGACGGTCCCGCCGTCCGACCGGACGACGACGTCAGCTTGGTACAGAGTTCCCTTCGGAGTGAAGCCGGGAATCACGATGTTGCTTGGCTGCAGGTTGCTTACCGTGTAGTTGGTCACCATCGGCCCGTCGATCAGAGGCTCGCTGGCGCCGAATCCCTGAATGTTGGGCGCGGCCGAAGCGGTTCCTGCGGCGGCGAGGCTCACCGCGGCAATACCCGCGGCACCAATCGCCGTCCTCATTGTCGTCGTTGTGAACTTCACGATGGCTCCTTCTTGGTTTCTTTGTTTTCCGAGCGCGAACTCGTAATCAGAAGAGCACGCTGGGTTGAAATAGCCGACCAACAGCCATTTCAAACCCAACCCGATTGGGTTCTTGCCTAATTCAGCCTTACTAGCTGGGCAAACAGAAAATTATCAATTTATCGCCATACGCAATTCAAGCAACTCCTGCAACAGCGGTATCAGTGGTATTGGTATCGACTGCGTCAAATTCAGAACAGCGATCTCGCAGTAATTCGCCCCGACCTGTCACCATTGAGAGTGTGAACGCCGTAGTTATCGCCCTACTGATCTTGCTGGCCACCGGCGTCGTTGTCAGCCCACTTCTCCGGTTGCGAGCATGGCTGAAACGCACGCCTCCCGCGCAAGAGTTTCAGCCGCCGCCCGACGAAGATGCCGACTAGCCGCTGCTCAACGCTCGTCGCTCAGCAACCCACTTCGATGCTGAACGGGACCGTCACCGAGACGCGTGGATCGTTGAGCTGAGATCCTTCGGCCGTACCCGTGATGGTGTACGTGTCCTTGGCAAAACGGATCTTCGCCTCACCGAGTCCGGAGTCGGAGACGCCGGAGAAGCCGGCGAAGTTGTCGAAGTGGACCGACTCAACCTTGGGCGTTTCCGGGTCCAGCTTGAGCAGCACGCGAACATTGGCAGGCGCGGCGCTGATGTTCGCCGTCAACAACCAGTCGACCTGGCTGCACGTGACGGCATGCGAG
>NZ_DATNJW010000331.1:0-5620 GCF_035603715.1 Mycobacterium sp.
CGCTGACAGTATCCGGTTGGGCGACTACGACATTGGCATCGCTGTCGGAATGGACAAGCACCCCCGCGGTGCCTTTACCGAAGATCCCGCACTGGTCGGCATGCCAAGCTGGTACGCCCAGAACGGTCAATACCTCACTACCCAGTTCTTCGGGATGAAGGCCAACAGATACCTCCACGATCATGGCATCTCCACCCACACGCTGGCCAAGGTCGCCGCGAAGAACTTCCGCAATGGAGTGTTGAACCCCAACGCGTTCCGCCGCAAGCCGATCTCCGAAGAGGCCATCCTGGCCTCGCCAATCCTGAATTACCCACTGACCCAGTACATGTTCTGCGCGCCCGACGAAGGCGCAGCCGCCGTCGTGATGTGTCGCGCCGACATCGCGCACCGGTTCACCTCTAAACCCGTATACGTGCGGGCGGTCGAAATCCGTACGCGGCGTTATGGTGCATACGAGGTCAACACCACGTATGCACCCGTCGACGAGGACGCTTCGCCGACGGTCTACGCGGCGAAAGCCGCCTTCGAGAAGGCAGCGGTTTCACCCCGGGACGTCGACGTCATCCAGTTGCAGGACACCGACGCCGGCGCGGAGGTCATTCACATGGCCGAGGCGGGATTCTGTGCCGACGGCGAGCAGGAGAAGCTGTTGGCCGATGGTGTTACCGAAATCAACGGCGCCATGCCAGTCAACACTGATGGCGGACTGATTGCCAATGGCGAACCGATCGGGGCATCAGGTTTGCGCCAGATGCACGAACTGGTGCGGCAGTTGCGGGGCCAGGCGGGTGACCGCCAAGTTCCGGGAACTCCGCGAGTCGGGTTCGCCCAGGTTTACGGTGCGCCGGGAACCGCTGCCGCGACCATCCTATCGACCTGACTGGGCTACGAAACCTTCTTGGGCGCCGAATAGGTCGGCTTGCCCAAGCCGAGCGCGTACTGCGCGATCATGTTGCGGAAGACCTCAAGGGTGCCGCCGTAGATCCCGACCAGCGGGGCGAACCGGTAGACGTACTCCGACGCACCGTCGTCAGCCGCACCCTCGGTACCCATCGGCAGCGTCGAGGCCGTACCGAGAATGTCCATCAGTTCAGGTGAGACGTCGCGCATCGTCTGCGCAATGGCCACCCGGCCGAAGATGCTCGGCGCGCTCAGCGCCGCCTCGATCCTGGCAGCGCTGCGGCCCAATCGGTACGCCACCGATTCGTCGTCAACAAGCCTGTGCCCGTTGGGATCCCGCTCCGCGACCTTCGCAGCGGTCTTGTCCAGCGCATAGGCCATGAACCCGGCCTGATGCATCATGATCGAGACATCCTGCAACCCATCCGGTGCGGCAGCGACGGCGCCGTGCTCGGTATTGAGCGGCTCACGCAGCACCGTCCAGCCCGCGTTGACCTCGCCGAGCCGGTACTTGTCGTCGACGCGCACGTCGCTGTAGTAGACGATGTTGGTGCGGTCACCGTCGACGGTGCGGATGCCCTGGATATCGATGCCGGCAGAATCCAGTGGCACCAGAAACATGGTCAGGCTCTTATGCTTTGGAGCATCGGGGTCAGTGTTGGTGATCAGGAAGACGTACTGGCACTTGTGCGCTCCGGTGGTGAACATCTTCGATCCGTTGATGATCCAGTTGTCGCCGTCGCGGACAGCACGGGTCTTACACGTCGCGATGTCTGAGCCACCCTCAGGTTCGGTGTAGCCCAGACACAGCCGTACCTCGCCGCTGAATACTTTCGGCATGACTTCGGACCGCAGTTCCGGTGAGCCGAACCTAGCCACCGAACGAGCCACCATGGCTGTGGTCCCCCAGGTGACCCAGGGAACGTGCGCCCGGCGCTTCTCCAATTCCCAGATACGACGGCGAACCCGGGGAAAACCGCCGTCGGCCGCGCCTTTCCACTCACCTTCCAGGTAACCCGCGGCACCCAAGGCCAAGTGCACGCCTTCGTCGAAGTTGTCGCCGGTTTCCCGGTCGCGCCGCCGGACATCGTCGGTGACGTGAGTCTGCAGAAAGTCGCGGGCCTCCTCGAGGAAGGCTTGATCTTCATCGGCGAGCGTGACTCGCGAGAAATCCACCTATGTCTCCTTTCCTCAACGGCTTTCGCGGGCGGCAACGAGCTGGGCGATGTACTTGGCGCTAGCTCCCGGGTCGCCGCCGGCCAGCGCCCACCCGCGGGCACGTACCAGATACGCCGTCGCGGCAGCCTCCGCGGAAACGCCGAGACCGCCTTGCACATGTACCGCCATAGTCGCGGCCTTCGACGCTTCCTCGGCCATGAAGACAAATGCCGACGGCGCCAACTCGGGACGCTCATCGGGTTCGTTATCCAGGAACCACGCTGCACGACGCGCCAGATTGCGCCCGCCTTGCACGGTGATCGCAATGTTGGCAAGCGGATGGGAGATGCCTTGCAGCGTCGAGATCGGCACACCCAGCGTGTAGCGAGTCTTGGCGAACTCCGCCGCGATGGTCATCGTCTCCTCAACCAGACCTGTCAGCGCCGCGGCCATCAGTACCCGCCACTCGTTCAGTGCTCGTTGGTATTCCGCCAAGGCCTCAGACCCGCTTGCCAGCACGACGCTGGTGTCGGCGGCAGCGGGATCGACCCAGGCCATCGGGAGGCGACCGATGTTGTCGACCTTTGTCGGCCGGGTATCGAAGCTGAGCCGCACCACGTCCTCACCGTCGCGAACGATGATCTGGTCCGCGATCGATCCGGTGGGGATGAGCCGGCTCCCGCGCACGCTGTCGTGCTGTGGATCGAACGATGCGAGCCGTTGGCCGCTGACGACATCTGACTCCGCCGAGCCCAATCGGGCCAGCAGCCGTGCCGCACAGACATGGTCGATCCACGGCACCGGCGCCAGTGCGCGGCCGATCTCCTCGGCGACCAACGTCAGATCGACCAGCGTCGCTCCGTCGCCCCCGACGGCGTCGGGCAACGCCATCGTCGTGGCGCCCATCCCGCACAGCCGCTCCCAGAGGCTCTTGTCGAAGCCGGATTCTTCTGCTGCGCGGACGGTTTCGATCGAGCAGTGCGTCTTGAAGAAGTCGCGGTACGCAGCCTGCAGAGCCTGATGGTCTTCGGTCAGGCTGTAGTCGATTCTGCGGAGTTCGTAGCGATCCATGGTCAGTGCTCCTCTTGGCCCTCGAAAAAGAAGGTGTGCGCATTGTTGTAGAGATAGTTCTCCAGGACGTCGGCGGGCAGGTCCAGGGCCTGCGCTTCGGGCACGACGCGGCGCATTTTCAGCACCGGCCAGTCCGAGGCATAGAGCACTTTGTCGGGTCCACGCGTTCGCATGTAGTGCAACAGGTTGTCCGGTAGCCGCTTCGGCGACCAGGCCGACGTCATCAGGCGCAGGTTCGAGTATTTGATGAGTAGCCGGATGGCGATGTCCCACCAGGGATCCGCGCCGTGGATCATGCAGAGCTTCAACTCGGGGAACCGCACACAGACCCGGTCGAGGTGAATGGGGTTTTGCACCTCTCCGGGAATAGGTGGTCCGGGCAGGCCGGTGTTGATGCACAGCGGCAGCCCGATCTCGGCGCATTTGGTGTACAGCGGGTAGTAGACGGCGTCGCTCGGCGGGTATTGCCCGTCGCCCCAGAAGCTTGGCCCCACAGCGGCATACGCGACCGGAAGGTCGTTGACGACCGCGCTGAGTTCGCGCAACGATGGCATCGGTCGCAGCAAGTTGACGCCTCCCATCGCGAGCGCGAACCGGTCTGGCTTTGCTTCGACGAACTTGCGCGCCGTGACCGAAGGCTTTGCGAGGTTATCCATCAGCACGGCCTTACGCACGCCGTGCTCATCCATCTCTTCGAGTAAGGCCGACAGATCAACCGGCGCGAACATCGACTCGGGGCCCTTGAAGTAGTCGTCGCGCACCTTGAGCATCCACGTGGGTTGCTTCTCGGTTTCACCGAAGTGCACGTTGACGAGGCAATCGATAACGCGGCTGGCGTTCATGTCGACATCGGCGCTTTCTCGGTCGCTTGCGTTTTGGCCCAGCGGTAGTCGGCCTTTCCGTTGCCCAGGCGGCGGACTTGCTCGACGACGATGAATTCCTTGGGCGCCTTGAATGGCGCCAATTGCGATGTGCAATGGGCGTACAGCAATTGGTGTCCCGTGTCGGCTCCGTCTCGCGGCTGGATCAGAGCAACAATTTCTTCGCCCCAGCGTTCGCTCGGGCGGCCGATGACCAACGCATCGACAATACCCGGATGCGCACGCAGCACCTCCTCGACTTCCTCGACGAAGACCTTCTCGCCGCCGGTGTTGACCACCAGCGAATCGCGGCCGTATAACCGCATCGTCCCATCCGCTTCCAGCGCTGCGCGGTCGCCGGATATCACCACGCGTTGACCGTCGACCTCCGGGAAAGTCTTGCGGGTGGCGTCGGGATCGTTGAAATATCCCAACGGAATTCGGCCTTCCCTTGCGGCCCAACCCACCTCTTGCTCGCCTGGGGCAAGAAAGTGGCTGTAGTCCTCGGACAGCACCAGTCCGCCCTCGCGCAGTGTGAAGGTGTCGGTTCGGGTGTCGCCGTGGCTGTTCCCGAATCCCATGTTTCCGGTCTCCGACGACCCGTACCCGTTGATCAGAGTGAGCTGAGGCAACAGTGCCAGCAGAGCGTGTTGATATTTGAGATTCGTCGCGGCACCGCCGGTGCCGATGGCGGCCAGCGACGACAAGTCGTAGTTGCCTCGTCGCAACTCAGCGACCAGCGGACCGGCATAGGCATCACCGACCATCGTCATCATGCCCGCTTTCTCGCGCTCGGCTGTTTGCCATACCAGTTGCGGGTCGAGTTTCTTGCTGGTGTCGTAGAGCACGACGGTCAGGCCGGCCATGATGGCCGCGAACGCCGTCCACATTCCGGCAGCATGCATCAGCGGCGACACCGCGAACCAGGGCGGTCCGGCGTTGCGACTCACCTTGTCCCGGATCTCTTGAGCAGAAGCATGATCGGCGCCCATCATCGACGAGACGTAGATGTCTGACTGGCGCCAGAGCACGCCCTTGGGCCGCCCAGTGGTGCCGCCGGTGCAGACCATCAGCAGATCGTCGGGAGACGGACTCACGTTCTGGTCCACGTTGCCTTGCGCCAGTGCGCCGTCCAGGGGCACCGCGCCGGGCAGCTCAGGTGCCGTGGTTCCGTCGTCGACCGACAGCAGCAGGTCCGCACTGTCGGGCGACAACGCATCGGCGAACTTGGCGCCGAGCGACTTGTGATAGATAACGGCACGGGGCCGGACGTAGTCGAGCAGTTCGCGAACTTCGCGCGCCGTGTAGTTGTAGTTGACGTTCACCGGAACGGTCCGTGCCTTCAGGCAACCGACGACCATGTCGACGTACAGGTCGTTGTGCATGACCAGCGCCACGCGATCCTGCCCGCATTCCCAATTCTGCAGAGCCGCACGTTCGCGATGAGCACCGAAACCGTTGGCCGCGAGATAGTTTGCCAGCCGCCGGGTGCGGTCCGCGGCCTCGGCGAACGTCCTGCGACGCTCACCACAGACGGTGATCGCCCGGTCCGGAACGACCTCGGCGATCACGTCCAGGACCGCGCCTATGGTCCACTCGCTCATGGCTTCGCGGCGCCTCGAGCGTTC
>NZ_DATNJW010000332.1:0-5175 GCF_035603715.1 Mycobacterium sp.
AAGGCGCTGGCCGTCGACGTCGAGCGCAACCTGCGCACACCGCTGGCCGGGATGGCCCGGGTCGCCGCACAACGGGGACTGCCCGCGCCGGAGATCACCGTTGGGCTGCGGTCCGGCGATACCTCACCGGCCCGCCGTCGACAGCTGATCAGTAACCCACCCGACGTGCTGATCACGACGCCGGAGTCGCTGTTTCTGATGTTGACGTCGGCGGCGCGACAAACTTTGGCCGGCGTACAAACGGTGATCGTCGACGAGGTGCATGCCATCGCCGGTACGAAACGGGGTGCGCACCTTGCCCTTTCACTGGAGCGGCTCGACGACATGTTGCAAGCGCCGGCGCAGCGCATCGGTTTGTCGGCCACTGTGCGTCCGCCCGAAGAAGTGGCCCGGTTCCTGTCCGGGACGTCCCCGACGACAATCGTCTCCCCGCCGGCGGCCAAGACTTTTGAATTGACCGTGCAGGTTCCGGTCCCCGATATGGCTAACCTGGCGAACAACAGCATCTGGCCCGATGTCGAGGCGCGACTGGTCGATCTCGTCGAATCGCACAACTCGACGATCGTGTTCGCCAACTCGCGGCGGCTGGCTGAGCGACTGACGGCCCGGCTCAACGAGATTCACGCCGAACGCACCGGGACCGAGGTGCCGGCTGAAGCGAACCCGAAGGTGGCCGGCGGCGCCCCTGCGCACTTGCTGGGCAGCGGCCAAACCTACGGCGCGCAGGCGCTACTGGCCCGTGCCCATCACGGCTCGGTCAGCAAGGAACAGCGCGCCATCGTCGAAGAGGACCTGAAGTCCGGGCGGCTCAAGGCGGTCGTGGCGACCTCGAGCCTGGAACTGGGTATCGATATGGGCGCGGTCGACCTGGTGATTCAGGTGGAGGCACCCCCGTCGGTGGCCAGCGGACTGCAACGCATCGGGCGCGCCGGACATCAGGTCGGCGAGATCTCCCAAGGCGTGCTGTTTCCCAAACACCGCACCGACTTGATCGGATGCGCGGTGACGGTGCAGCGCATGCTGACCGGCCAGATCGAGACGATGCGGGTGCCGACGAATCCGCTCGACATCCTGGCCCAGCACACCGTGGCCGCGGCCGCGTTGGAGCCACTGGACGTCGACCGCTGGTTCGACACCGTACGGCGCAGTGCACCATTTGCGACGCTGCCGCGCAGCGCATTCGAGGCCACGTTGGATCTGCTCTCCGGCAAGTACCCGTCAACGGAATTCGCCGAACTGCGGCCACGATTGGTGTACGACCGCGACAACGGCGCGGTGACGGCGCGGCCCGGCGCGCAGCGCCTCGCGGTGACCTCCGGTGGCGCCATCCCGGACCGCGGGCTGTTCACCGTCTACCTGGCCACCGACTCCGAAACCCCCTCCCGGGTAGGCGAACTCGACGAGGAAATGGTCTACGAATCGCGGCCCGGCGATGTCATCGCGCTCGGTGCCACCAGTTGGCGAATCACCGAGATCACCCACGACCGTGTGCTGGTCATACCGGCCCCGGGCGAGCCGGCCCGGCTTCCGTTCTGGCGCGGCGACGATTCGGGCCGCCCCGCCGAACTCGGCCGTGCAGTCGGTCAGTTCACCGGCGAGCTGGCCGGGCTGGACCGCGATGCGTTCGAAAGCCGTTGCGCTGAATTGGGATTCAACGAGTACGCCACCGAGAACCTGTGGCGGCTGCTGGACGATCAGCGCACCGCCACCAACGTCGTGCCGTCGGACACCACGTTGCTTGTCGAGAGGTTTCGCGACGAGCTGGGCGACTGGCGGGTGATCCTGCACTCACCTTACGGCCTGCGGGTGCACGGTCCGCTGGCGCTGGCGGTGAGCCGTCGGCTGCGTGATCGCTACGGCATCGACGAGAAACCGACCGCCTCGGACGACGGCATCGTAGTGCGGCTGCCCGACACCATTTCGGAGTCCGGAACCGACTCCGGCGACGCGCCGCCGGGTGCCGAGCTGTTCGTCTTCGATGCCGATGAAATCGACCCGGTCGTCACCGCTGAGGTGGGTGGCTCGGCACTCTTCGCGTCCAGGTTCCGGGAATGCGCCGCGCGGGCGCTGCTGCTACCGCGACGACACCCGGGCAAGCGGTCCCCGCTGTGGCACCAGCGTCAGCGCGCCGCCCAGCTGCTCGACGTGGCCCGCAAATACCCGGATTTCCCGATCGTGTTGGAGGCGGTGCGCGAGTGCCTGCAGGACGTCTACGACGTGCCGACGCTGGCCGGGCTCATGACCGAGATCGCCGCGCGCAAGATTCGCGTGCTGGAAACCGAAACCGCGACACCGTCGCCGTTCGCGGCCTCGCTGTTGTTCGGCTATGTCGGGGCATTCATGTACGAGGGCGACAGCCCACTGGCCGAACGCCGCGCCGCCGCGCTGTCGCTGGACCCCACGCTGCTGGCCGAGTTGCTCGGCCGAGTCGAGCTGCGCGAACTGCTCGACCCCGACATCGTCGCGGCCACCGGCCGGCAATTGCAGCATCTGTCGGCAGATCGGGCGGCCCGCGATGCCGAAGCGGTCGCCGACCTGCTGCGGCTGCTCGGCCCGCTGACCGCCGACGAGGTCGCCGACCGCTCCGGCGGCGCTGACGTCGGTGGCTGGCTGGAAGCCTTGTTCGCGTCCAAGCGTGCGCTGCCCGTTTCGTTCGGCGGCCGCAGCTGGTGGGTAGCGATCGAGGACATCGGCCGGCTGCGCGACGGCGTCGGGGTCGCCGTGCCGGTCGGCGTTCCGGCCAGCTTCACCGAGGCCGTCGCCGATCCGCTGGGCGAACTGCTGGGCCGATTCGCCCGCACCCACGCGCCGTTCACCACGGCCGACGTCGCCGGCCGGTTCGGGCTGGGGCTGCGCGTCGCCGGCGACGTGTTGGGCCGGCTGGCCGCCGACGGGCGACTGGTCCGCGGCGAGTTCTCCACCGAGGCGACCGGTGACCAGTGGTGTGACGCCGACGTCTTGCGGATCCTGCGGCGCAGATCGCTGGCGGCGCTGCGCGCCCAGGTCGAGCCGGTCAGCACCAGCGCCTACGCGCGATTCCTGCCGGCCTGGCATGGCGTGGGTACCGGCCACGGGTCGGCCGCCAACTCCGGCGTGGACGGTGTGGCAGCCGCCATCGATCAGCTCGCGGGCGTCCCACTACCGGCGTCGGCGGTCGAATCGCTGGTGCTGGCGCCGCGGGTGCGTGACTACTCCCCCGCGATGCTCGACGAACTGCTGGCCTCCGGCGAGGTGATGTGGTCAGGGTCGGGCACGATCTCCGGCAGCGACGGCTGGGTGGCCTTCCACACCGCAGATTCCGCGCCGCTGACCCTGGCTGCCGGAGCGGAGATCGAGTTCACCGCGACTCATCGCGCGATCCTGGACATGCTGGCCGGCGGCGGCGCGTTCTTCTTTCGACAACTCGGCCATGACGGAGTCGGCGAAGCCGAGCTCAAAGCCGCTCTGTGGGAATTGATTTGGGCCGGATGGGTCACCGGCGACACCTTCGCGCCGGTGCGTGCGATGCTATCGGGCGGCCCGGGCGGACGTAGGCGATCGGCCCCGGCGCATCGGCCGGGACGCGGCAGGCGTCCGCCGCGCCTGAGCCGCTACAGCGTCGCGCACGCGCAGGCGCGGGCCGCCGATCCCACGGTGGCCGGACGCTGGTCGGCGCTGCCGACGCCCGAACCGGATTCCACCGTGCGGGCCCATCACCATGCAGAACTGCTGCTGAGCCGGCACGGGGTGCTGACCCGCGGCGCGGTAACGGCGGAAGGGGTACCGGGTGGCTTCGCCGCCCTGTACAAGGTGCTGACCGCGTTTGAGGATGCCGGCCGCTGTCAGCGCGGCTATTTCGTGGAGTCGTTGGGCGGCGCCCAATTCGCGGTCGCGTCCACGGTCGACCGGCTGCGCAGCTACCTCGACGGAGTCGACCCCGAACGGCCGGAGTACCGGGCGGTGGTACTGGCCGCCGCCGACCCGGCGAACCCCTACGGCGCGGCGCTGCCCTGGCCGTCGCGCTCACCCGAGGGCGACAGCGGGGCGCGACCGGGCCGCAAGGCCGGAGCGCTCGTCGTGCTGGTCGACGGCGAACTGGCGTGGTTCCTCGAACGCGGCGGCAAGTCCTTGCTGAGCTTCGCCGACGCCGACTCCGAAGCCAACCACGCCGCGGCCGTCGCGCTGGCCGACCTCGTTTCCGGCGGCCGGGTCAACTCCATCCTCATTGAGCGGATCAACAGCGCGCCGGTGTTGGCGCCGCAAGTCTCGCCGACGGTGGTTGCGGCCTTGACTGCCTCTGGATTCGCCCGGACGCCGCGCGGACTGCGGCTGCGTTAGCCGATGCCTGAGGGTGACACCGTTTTCCGCACCGCAGAGGCACTGCGGAAAGCGTTGGTCGGTCGCACGCTGACCCGCTGCGATGTCCGGGTCCCCCGCTATGCCACGGTCGACCTGAGCGGCCACGTCGTCGACGAGGTGTGCAGCAGGGGCAAGCACTTGTTCATTCGCGTCGGACCGGCCAGCATCCACTCGCATCTGAAGATGGACGGTAGCTGGCGAGTCACGTCGCGGACGAGTCGCACCGACCACCGGGTCCGGATCATCTTGGAAGCCAGCGATATCCGCGCGGTTGGCATCGACCTCGGCGTACTGGAGATACTCGATCGCGCTCACGACGGCGACGTCGTCGACCACCTGGGACCCGATCTGCTGGGCGCGGACTGGGATCCCGAGATCGCTGCCGCCAACCTGACGGCAGACCCGGATCGGCGGATCGCCGAGGTCCTGCTGGACCAGCGGATCATGGCCGGGATCGGCAATGTCTACTGCAACGAATTGTGTTTCGTCAGTGGACACCTGCCTACCGCGCCGGTGAGCGCGATCGCCAACCCCAAACGACTGGTCGCACGCGCCCGCGAGATGTTGTGGGCCAACCGCTTCCGGCAGAATCGCTGTACCACCGGCGACACGCGGGCTGGCCGGCAACTGTGGGTGTACGGGCGAGCGGGCCAAGGCTGCCGTCGCTGCGGGACGCCTATCAAGCGTGACGACGGCGGCGACCGGGTTGCGTACTGGTGCCCGGCCTGCCAACGTTGAACGCCCGGAGCATGTCCAGACGGTTAACGATGACACCGACCCGCGTCGACCGCACCGCGCGCTTCAAAAGTCCGGGCGTGGCATGCAATGATCGCAACG
>NZ_DATNJW010000333.1:0-14173 GCF_035603715.1 Mycobacterium sp.
GTCGATCTCGCCCTGGTCCTCATTTCCCAGCCAGTAGGCCGGCCAGGCGCCGGCGGTCAGGCAATCAAGCTTGATCCGCGCTTCCCAGGTGTGGCCGACGCCGCCCCGCCAGAGGCTCTGTACCTTGCCGCTGTAGAAGGTGGGACCGTCTTTCGCGGCCCGAAGGACCAGGTTCGACTTGCCGTCGACAAAGACGTTGTGGCGATCGTCGCGGTATTGGCCGATGTTCTCGGGCAACTCCCAACGCGTCGGGTCTTTGATGACCTCGCGCGCTTTGGCCACGGTCCACTTCCCTGGATCAGGCGCTGAACCGGACGGGCCGTCGAATTCGTCTTGGAAGATGTATCCGCCCGACGGCGCCGCTGGTGGGCGTGGGTAAGCGCGGGCCTGAGGGACGGGAGCCGCGGCGGCCAGCACGCCGAAGCCCGTCATCAACATCATGGTGCGGCGATCCATTTCGGGCATAGGCCCTGCACGATATCAGCCACGCACGGCAGCCGGCCAAATCGCGGTTCGGCCGGATCACAAGTGAGCGAGCAGGCGCTCCGCAAATGTGCCGGGGTGTTCCCGGTGCATGAAATGCCCGCCGTCGACTTCTTCGACGATGTAGTCACCGGCGAACATCCGCGCGGCGCCGCGATAGTCGGCAGGCTTGGCGATCGGATCACCGAGTCCGGCAAACACGACCGTAGGCACGGTAATTCGTGCCTTCAGCGACGCGCTGGGTATCGGCGAAAGCTTTCGGTAGTAGCCGAATGCCGCGTTCAAGCTCGCGGCGTTCGAAAAGCTCGCCCGCACCGGGCCGAATTCGCTCGGGTCAGGCCGCCAAGCCGGCGACCATCGACGGCAGATCTTGGGAAGCGCCGCGAAGTCATTACGCGCGAAGCGTTTTGGTGCCCCAGGTAGTTTGTATACCGCGAAATGCCTTGCCCCCCAAAGCTGTTTCAGCGTCGGCTTGAGCGTAGCCGGATGCGGGATGCCGAGGACGAACAGCTTCTTCACCCGTTCAGGGCCCAGCGCCGCCGCGCCGTATGCGGCCGCCGCTCCCCAGTCGTGTCCGATGACGATGGCCTCACTGGCGCCGAGCGCATCAATCAGCGCAAGAGGGTCGCGCGCCAGCGTTTCTTGGTCGGCGTCGCGATCCGGTATCGCGGTGGGGTGGTACCCCCGCATAAAAGGGCTTACCGCCCGGTATCCCTTGGCTGCGATGCGGGAGCGCAGGTGATCCCAGGTGTGCGCGGTGTCGGGGAATCCGTGCAGCATCAGGACCAACGGCCCGGTTCCTTCTTCGAGATAGGCGAACTTCAGTCCGTTCGCGTCGACGAATTGGATTGCATCAGCCATGACTATCCCTCACGTTTTCTGATACACCAGCCAGCGCAACTCGATTGGTGATTCCTCACGCTCGACGTCGAACAGGTCGAGGCCGCTGGCCCAGCCCTCGAACCACTCCGTGGGTGGCCAGGCGCCGTCGGGCAGATGGGCCTTCTCGTACTCGTAAGCCGAGTCATCGGCGACGAGCTCAACGGGCAGCTGAGACGACGCAGCCTTGAGTTCGTCACGGGTGAAAATCATCGTGTTGCACTGTTGCCCGAGTTCACGCGTCGCATCATCGGGGATGTAGCCCTCATGCGCGAGGAAGGCATTGAAAACCAGCCGGCCACCGGGAGCCAAACAATCGGAGGCGAGTTCGAATATTCCGCGTAACTCACCGGTGCTGCGGAAGTCGGGGACCACCTCGGCAAGAATGATCAGCCGATAGTCGCGGCGAACACCGTCCATCGTCTCGAAGACATCGCCATCCATGACACGGACCTCAAGCGATTCGCCGTTGGCCTCCGCACGAATGATTTCGGCGAACTTCGGACTCATTTCGACCGCATCCACCGGATGGCCACGACGCGCCAGAGCCAACGCATTGCGACCCGTTCCCGCACCGACATCGAGAACGGGATGAGCCTGGGGGTCGGCCACTTCGCCGGACAGCGCCCAGACCCGGGCGTCCGGCTCAGTACCGAATAGCGGTCCCTCGCGAGTGCTGAGCCAGCCGTCGTAGGCGCCTCCGAGTGTCACGGATTCGCTTGTGACCCGATAATTCATCGAGATACCGAACGGCGCGTGAAACGAGATCACGATGTTCGAACGGGAGGACGCCGTGTAGGCCTTGGCCAACTCGGCCTCCAGCACCGTCTTGAGTTGGGCAGCTTCGTCGGCGCTGTACTGGACGCCCGCGACGGCAAAGACGTTGTCGCACATCTTGAGGTACTCGTCGATCATGCTGGGAACGGCGGGCACCGTGATCTGCGTCGTCACCACGGCCCGGCGATACAACCGCCTGACCACCGCCTCGCCCAACGTGGACGGACTGAACGACCTGACGGTCGGATCCTCCATCAGACCCTTGTACACGACCCATCGGTGTTCCACCAGCGCCCGAGTGCTATACAGCAACGTATGTCGAACGCCGGGCATTTGATCACCCACGTCTCGGATACGGCCCGGTGGACGGCGCTGTACCGGGCAACCGAGTCAACACGGGCCGATGCGCTGTTCAGCGACCCACTGGCCGAGCGTCTCGCGGGCGAGCAAGGCCGCGCGATCGTCGCCAACACTCCGATGACGAGCCGCAGCGGCTGGTGGCTCGTCGCGCGCACCAAGATCATCGACGACGCCATCGCCGAAGCGATCGCCAACGGCTGCGACCGGGTGCTCAACCTGGCGGCCGGCTTGGACACCCGGCCGTACCGACTGAACCTTCCGTCTGACTTTCAATGGATCGAGGCAGACCTTCCGGAGATACTTGCGGAGAAGATGCAACTCCTCGCCGACCAGACGCCGCGGTGCGAATTGACCCGGTCGGCGGTCGACCTCGCCGACCCGGTGGCCCGCAACGCGTTCTTCGATCAGGCTCTTGACGGTGCCACCAAAGCGCTGGTTTTGACCGAAGGCTTGCTCATGTACCTGGAAGACTTTGATGTCACAGCACTTTCGGATGCGCTCAACCGGCCCGAGGTCGGTTGGTGGATGTTTGACTTTGCCGGCCCTGGCCTGAAGCGGGTGATGAACAAGAAGATGGCCGGCATGTTCGAGAATGCCCCGTTCATCTTCGCGCCCGAAAACGGGCTGGCCTATTTCGAGGACCTCGGCTGGCGGGTCCTCGAATCCGAGTATCTGATGGCAGCTGCCAAGCGATTTCGCAGGTTGCCGATCTTCATGTGGCCGGCGATGTGGGGCCCGCAGCCGAATCCGCGCCACCCCGGCAGAAGACCCTGGAGTGCCACGGCCCTCCTTAGCCGTTGAGCTGGATCATGGCCGACTCATTCGAACAGCGGGCAGTTTCGAGACGCGAACTCGTTAAACGCGGCGCGGCGGCGGTGGCGCTGACCCTGGGACCGTTGGGCTCGATGCTCCAGGACCGCAAAGCATTTGCTGACAACATCAGGCTGATCGACTTCGCCGAGCGCCGAATCGCGCCGAACGAAATCAAATCGGCCGGCTATGCCGGGGTAGTGAACTACGTGTCCGAGTCCAGACCGGGCGCGAACTTCGAGGCCAAGCCCATCACCCGCGAGTACGCAGACGCGCTGCGCGCCGCGGGATTGCATATCGTCAGCAACTTCCAATACGGCAAACCGAACGGAACCGCGCCTTCGGATTACACCCGCGGGTTCGACGGTGGGGTAGCGGACGCCCACACCGCGTTGCGACTCCACTCCGCCGCCGGAGGCAGCGACTCCGCCCCGATCTTCTTCAGCGTCGACGACGACATCAACGTCGACACCTGGAACGGTCTGGCCGTCAACTGGTTTCGCGGTATCAATTCGGTATTGGGCACTGCGCGAACCGGGATCTACGGACATTTTCAGGCTTGCCAGTGGGCGAACAACGACGGCGTCCTCGGGCGCTCCAGCACAGCCGGGCACAAATGGGCCTGGCAGACCAAGTCCTGGTCTCACGGACAACGCGACGCCACCGCAGTGTTGTACCAAGAGGTGGTCAACACCCCGTCGAATCCCGGCCCGCTTCTCGGTGGCATCAACATCGACGTCGACGAGGTACTCGCCCCCGACTTCGGTCAATGGGACCTCGGCCGGTGATCTAGTCCCCGCCGGCAGCGGATTCCACGAAATCAACAGCACTGGAAGCGCTTTCGTGCGGCGATATCATTTGTTCGGCAATCTTGCCAGCCCGATCGAGGTAGTCCAGGGTGAGGATCGACCTCAACCCGGCGGTCAGCGATTGCTGGTTGACATCCGAGAATCGTTGTCCGGTACCAATCTTGAGCTGCTGTACACCGGCTGCCCACACCGGCTGATCGAGCCAGAGCCACAAAATCAGCGACGGCACACCGGCGCGCATCACCGCTGCGGTGGTGCCCGCGCCGCCGTGGTGAACGGCCGCCTGGCAGCGGGGAAGGATCGCGGCGTGACCGACCGCGTCGACAAACTTGACGTGGTCGTAGTGATCGAATTCGGACATGTCGTTGGGCCCGGTACAGATCAGCAACCGCTGGTTCAGTTGCGCGCACGCCGCCACGATCATCTCGACGATCTCGGCGGGCGGAGAAATCGGCGTACTGCCCATGCCGAAATAAACGGGCGCAGTTCCCTCGCCAATCCACGACAACACCTCATCGTCGGCATCGGTCGGCGCCTCCAGGGTGAGCGCGCCGACGAACGGCTTGCCCGGTTCGGCCCATTCGTCAGGCTGGCCCGGCAAGCACCGTTCGTCGTAGGCCTGGATCTCCATCAGCGCCGGCGCGGGCTCGGGCCCCTCGGGCAGGCCCAGCGCCCGACGCAGCGGTTCCTCGGACGCCTTGACCAGCCAGGAGTTGAGCTCTCCGGACGGCTGAAACCGCGACGGAAAGGAGTGCAGCGCAACCAACGGAACACCTTCATGTTCAGCGATGTTCGCGGCGAGCCGCTGCTCGTTCATGCCCGTCACAAGCAGGTCCGCGTCTTCAGCGAGCGATGCGAGCGCCGTGCCCTTGTCCACCCAAACCTTGGTGACACGCTCCATGACCTCGGGCAGCGCGGCGTAGGGGTTTTTCATGTTGGCGACGAAAAAATCCGCCGCCGTGTTCAGCTGCGCCTCGGAGTCGGGCCCATAGGCCATCGCATCGAGACCGACCGACTCGGCGAACGCGACCATGTTGGGCGGAACCGCTATGCGCACGTCGTGGCCTCGGCGCCGCAACTCGCGACCGACGACGGCGCACGGCTCGACATCACCCCGACTCCCATACGCGGCCAGAACAACTTTCATCGGCGGAAACCTCACTAGGGGGACCTCGGCGGGACTGGCTACATCTTTACAGGTACGCCCAGCGCCAACACCGCGACATCGTCCTCCACGCCTGAGCCGAAGCCGTCCAGTAGCGACTGGATCGCTGCGACAATCCCCGACGCGGTAGTCGGCGCGTGGGCGGCAGCGAATTCCAGCAATGCTCCGGAATAGTCGTAGCGCTCCGCGCCGTCGCCTGTTCGCGCCTCGGTCAACCCATCCGTGTAGAGAACCAGCGTGTCGCCCGGTGTGAGCCGAATCCGGACAGCAGCGAATTTCGGCTCCATGGGGATGCCGACGGGCTGGCCACCGATTGTGTCCACGTAACGCGCTCCGCCGTCCGCACCGAGCACTAATGGAGGAAGGTGCCCCGCGCTGGCGAGCTCGATACCGAACTCGCCGTCGAGTGGCGTGAGAATGCCGAAAATGACTGTGGCAAATTGGTTTACGGTATCGCGAAACTCCTGGCTCAGCACAGCGTGCAGGTTCTCCAAGACCGCGACAGGGTCGGCGTCGAAGGCCGCCGCCGCCCTCAAGGTATAGCGGGTCAGTGAAGTCACCGCGGCGGCGCCGGCGCCTTTGCCGCTCACATCACCGATGAAGAAAGCCCACTTGTCATGCGTGAGCGAGAACAAGTCGTAGAAATCTCCACCGACATCGTCCGCGGAGGCGGGGTGGTAGTGCGCAGACGCATCCAAGCCGTCGGGGGGTGAAATCGAGGGCGGCAGCAACGACCGTTGCAGAGTCCGTGCGAAGACCTGAACCCGCGCACGTTCCTGTTCCACCCGTCGTCGCTCATCGAGGAGTTCGCGCTCGTACGAGCGCCGATCGCCTGCATCGTGAATCGCGATGCGCAGCAGAAGCGGTCGGCCGTCGACATCGTATTTGACGTTAGCGGTGAGGAACGCGGGAAGCCGTGTGCCCTCGGCGGTGACCAAATCCACGGTAATGCCGGTGAGCTCACCGTGCATTTGCAGCATTGGCGCAAAATGAGTTTCGTAGTGTATGCGGCTACCTACGGCCAACAAGTCGGTAAAAGGTTTGTCGATCAACGTTTTTCGCTCGTGCCCGAGCCACGCCAAAAGGGTGGCGTTCACGCTGACGATGCCCCGGTCGGGCCTAGCCACTATGTAGCCGCACGGCGCGTTCTCGTACAGGTCCTCAGCGCTGAGGCCGTCAGGTAATGCGCCGTCCGGCTCCGGTGTCACGGCGCCCCGGCGAACTCAGCGATCGCCTGCGCGGTGATGTCCGGAGCGCTGAGCTGGGGGCAATGGCCAACGGCGTCGAGCGTGACCAGCTGACTGCCGTCGATTCGTTGCTGGACATAGGCACCAACCTCGCGCGGCGCCAACGTATCGTGTGCGCACTCGATCACCAGAGTGGGAATCGATACTCGGGCAAGATCACCGCGATTGTCGGACAGGAAAGTGGTGCGTGCGAAAACCCGCGCGCATGCCGGGTCGGTGCGACAGAAGCTATCAGTGAGCTCGTCGGAAAGGTCGGGTTGATCCGGGGCTCCCATAATCACCGGCGCCATCGCTCGCGACCAACCAAGGTAGTTGCTCTCGAGTGAGTCCAATAATTCGTCGATGTCGGCGCGGGAAAAGCCGCCGCGATAGTCCTCACTGTCGATGTAGCACGGTGAGGGAGTAAGCAGGACCAACCTGGCGAAGCGGCTCGGATCGGTCGCGACCGCAAGCACTCCCATCATGGCGGCTACCGAGTGGCCGACATATGTCACGTCGCGCAGATCCAACTCACGAACGATGCCGAGGATATCGTCGGCATACCCTTGCAGCGCCTTGTACCGTTCGGGGTCCCATGCCGCGGGATCCGAGGCGCCGCAGCCGACGTGATCGAACAGAACCAGCCGGAAGCTCGCCGCAAGTCGCGCTTCAACCAGTCGCCACAGATTCTGATCACACCCGAAGCCATGAGCGAGCATGATCGTCGGACCGTTTACGGCTCCGGCAATCCTCACGTTGTTACGCGCCTGCAAATCCACGCATTCATACTGCCACCGCAGTAGAGCAGTACCGTCGGCTTTGTGCGCTGGATCGTCGATGCCATGAACGTCATCGGGACGCGACCGGATGGCTGGTGGAAAGACCGTCACGGAGCAAGAGTCCGGCTTGTCGAACAGCTTGAGCGATGGGCGTCCCCGGATGGCCATCAGGTCACCGTGGTTTTCGAAGGCCCGACGTCGCCGCCGATTCACTCAGCCGCGATCCGGATACGCCACGCGCCGAAAACGACTGCGAATTCAGCGGATGACGAGATCATCCGGGTCGTTTGCGCCGACAAAAACCCTCAGGAGATCAACGTCGTGACGTCGGACGTCACGCTCGCCGACCGGGCGCGAGCCGCGGGCGCGGGCATCTGTCCTGCGGCGCGGTTCCGCGACCTGATCGACCCTCGGCGCTGACGCACTGCACCCCGCAGGCGTGTGCCCGCGGGGTGCAGTGTCGCGCTGTCGGTAGTTACTTGAGGTCGAACCGATCGTTGTTCATCACCTTGACCCACGCAGCGACGAAGTCCTCCACGAACTTCCCCTTGTTGTCGTCCTGCGCGTACACCTCGGCTATCGCGCGCAGCACCGAGTTCGACCCGAACACAAGGTCATTCGCGGTCGCGGTCCACTTCAGCGCGCCCGAGGACCGATCGTGGCCCTCGTAGACGTTCTCCGCCGACTCCGCCGCCTTCCACTCAGTGTTCATATCGAGCAGGTTGACGAAGAAGTCGTTCGTCAACACACCCGTCCTGTCGGTGAACACGCCGTGCTTGCTGCCGCCGTGGTTGGCACCGAGAACCCGCAGACCACCGATGAGCGCGGTGAGCTCCGGACCGTAGACACCCAGCTGGTAAGCCCGCTCCAGCAGCAGATGCTCTAGCGGCGCCTTCTCGCCGGCCCGCGCATAATTGCGGAATCCGTCAGCCCGCGGCTCGAGCACCGCGAACGACTCCACATCGGTGTTCTCCTGCGAGGCGTCGGTACGACCCGGCGCGAAGTGCACCTCGATCTCGTATCCGGCGTCTTTGGCCGCCTTCTCGACCGCCGCAGACCCGGCCAGCACGATCAAGTCGGCCAACGAGATCTTCTTCCCGCCGGACGCGGAGTCGTTGAATTCGTGCTGGATCTTTTCCAGCGCCGCCAGCGTCTTACTCAGCTCGGACGGCTCGTTGGCCTCCCAATTCTTCTGCGGCTCAAGGCGAAGCCGTCCACCGTTGGCACCACCGCGCTTGTCGGTGTTGCGATAGCTCGCCGCCGCCGACCACGCCGTCTTGATCAGTTGCGGCACCGACAGGCCGGACTCGAGCGCCTTCTTCTTCAGAGCCGCGACGTCCTTGTCGTCGACCAGCGGATGGTCAACCGCGGGAACGGGGTCCTGCCACAGCTGGACCTCGGGAATCCACGGTCCCAGGAACCGTGACACCGGCCCCATGTCGCGGTGCAGCAGCTTGTACCACGCCTTGGCGAAAGCCTCGGACAGCTCCTCGGGGTGATCCAGCCAGCGCTGGGTGATCTCGCGGTAGATCGGGTCCTCCCGCAGCGAGATGTCGGTCACCAGCATGGTCGGGGTGCGACCCGGCCCGCCGAACGGATCGGGGATGGTGCCCGCACCCGCGCCGTCCTTGGTGGTGAACTGCCACGCACCGGCGGGGCTCTTGGTCAGCTCCCACTCGTAGCCGTACAGGTTCTGCAGGTACCCGTTACCCCACTGGGTCGGCGTCGAGGTCCATACCACCTCCAAGCCGCTGGTGATGGCGTCCTCGGCCTTACCGCTGCCGTAGGCGCTCTTCCAGCCCAACCCCTGCTGCTCGATCGGAGCTGCTTCCGGCTCGGGACCGACCAGGTCGGCATCTCCGGCGCCGTGGGTCTTGCCGAAGCTGTGGCCACCGACGATGAGCGCTGCCGTTTCCTCGTCGTTCATCGCCATCCGGCCGAACGTCTCACGGATGTCGTGGGCCGCGGCGACCGGGTCCGGCTTGCCTTCTGGGCCTTCGGGATTGACGTAGATCAGCCCCATGGTGGTCGCGCCGTACGGCTGTGCGAGTTCGCGCTTACCCGTGTAGCGCTTGTCGGTGCCCAGCCATTCGCCCTCTTCACCGAAGAGGATTTCCTCGGGCTCCCAGATGTCTTCGCGACCGAAAGCGAACCCGAAGGTCTGGAACCCCATCGACTCGAGCGCCACGTTGCCCGCCAGCAGCAGCAGGTCGGCCCATGAGATCTTGTTGCCGTACTTCTTCTTGACGGGCCACAGCAGCCGCCGCGCCTTGTCCAGGTTGCCGTTGTCCGGCCAGCTGTTGAGGGGCGCGAAGCGCTGCAGGCCCTGGCCGCCACCGCCGCGGCCGTCAAAGATGCGGTAGGTACCCGCCGCGTGCCAGCTCATCCGGATGAAGAAACCTCCGTAGTGGCCGTAGTCGGCAGGCCACCAGTCCTGTGAGGTCGTCAGGACCGAGACCAGGTCCGCCTTGAGCGCGTCGACGTCGAGCCCGGCGAACGCCTCGGCGTAGTCGAAGTCGTCGCCGAGTGGGTCTGACTGCGGGTGGTGCGGGTGCAGTTTCGACACGTCAAGCTGGTTGGGCCACCAGTCCTGGTTGGTGAGGGGAGCCCCGCTTTTCGGCGTCGGTGAGTCGAGCGCCGGATTTTCGCTCTCGCTGCCTTTGTGGGTTGTATCGGAAGACACTGCATTCCTTTCAGGGGTGGGTGAAACGGGCTGTGATCACGGTTGTGATCGAGACGTTGCGTTCGAACAGTTGGGGCACAGGCCCCAGTAGATGACTTCGGCCTCGTCGAGAACGAAGCCGTCCAGTACGTTTTCGTCGTCGGATGGGGTCAGACACGGCGCGTCGCCGACAGCACAATCGATATCGGCGATGACACCGCACGATCTACACACGACGTGATGGTGGTTGTCGCCGACCCGCGACTCATAGCGGGCAACCATGCCCAGTGGCTGGATCCGGCGAACTAGCCCGACGGCGGTCAGAGCGTTGAGAACGTCGTACACGGCCTGTCGGGAGACATCGGGAAGTCCGCTGCGGACCGCGGTCAGAATGGTCTCGGTGTCAGCGTGCGGATGGTCATCGACCGCTTCCAGCACGGCAACCCTGGGCCGGGTCACACGGAGATCGGCCATACGCAGTTGTGCCGAGTAATCCGTCGACGTTGACGACACGCCCCCAATATGCCGCTCTTATCTGGAGTCGGTCAAGACTTAATTTGGAGTTGGTCAAGAATTAATCGACCTGCTTACGGCCATGATTGCGGCGTTTGCGGCCTGTTTGGCCGCAAGGTTGGATCCTCTGGCGAGCCGGGCCAGACGGGGCAGCGCATTGCGATGCCTGACCAGGTAGCGTCCGACGGCTGCCCGGTTCGTGGTGCCATCGCCGTGGGTGAGGCCGGCGATCTCTTCGTCGACGCTGCCGTCGCCGGCCCGGTCGCTGATTGCCCGCACTACCGACCATGCGACGCCGCGCTGGTCGCACACCTTTGCGATCGCAGCCGTCTCCATGTCCAGCGACACCACCCCACGCGATCTCAGATCGGCATGCACCGTCCGATCCGTCAGCAACTCGTCGGTGGTCCACATCGTCCCGTGGGCGGTACCGACGCGCAGCGGTGTCGGTCGGTAGGTGGCGCCGTCGGCGCTGTTGACGACCTGTTCGGGCAGTACCAGCGCTCCGATCGGGGTGTGGTCGTCGATAGCACCGGTGATACCTACGACTACCACCCACTCGACGTCGACTGCATCGAGTAATCGGGCTGTCGCGCTGCCCGCCAAGGCTGTGCCGATCCCGGTGACCACGGCGATCACCGCACGGTCGCCAAGCTTGCCGACGTGGCCCGCTCCGGATTTGCGCAACCGAAGGCGGCGGCGCAGCGGCCGCAACTCCATCGGCATCGCGCAGACGAAAGCGATCACGGCTGATGGGTACCGATGCCACTCGACGACACAGCGCCATCGTAGGCAGGTATCTCGGCGGCCGGACGCGATCCAGAATTTGCTGTATAGCGTTGCAGTAGAAGGATATTCGCTGCTCAACCCGAGACAGTCAGCCGAATGCAGCCGAAAGCGGGGAGGGATTTACCTCCTCACCTTCAACATATAGCTCATCCCGGGGCTTGCGGCAAGACCCGGGTCATGGCGCAAAATCGCTGGCCAAAGCTAAAACTGAGCGATATTGGGGGGTTGCCAAGTGAGCATCGACCATTCTGTCGTCGTGGCCGGGGGAGGACCGACCGGGCTGATGCTGGCGGGTGAATTGGCATTGGCGGGAGTCGACGTCGCCGTTGCCGAGCGGCGCGCAAACCAGGATCTGATCGGCTCCCGCGCGGGCGGTTTACATTCCCGCACCATCGAGGTGCTCGACCAACGCGGAATCGCCGATCGGTTCCTGACGAGCGGCCAGATCGCACAGGTTGCCGGGTTCTCCCAGATCCGGCTGAATATCAGCGATTTCCCCACCCGCCATCCCTATGGACTTGCGCTGTGGCAGAACGACATCGAGCGCATCCTGGCCGACTGGGTCGAGGAACTGGCCGTACCGGTCTATCGCGAACGCGAGGTCACCCGCGTCGTTCAGGACCACACCGGGGTCGACGTCCACGTCTCCGGCGGCCGGCGATTGCGGGCGGAGTATCTGGTCGGGTGCGACGGCGGACGCAGTGCGGTCCGGAAGTCAGCGGGCATCGATTTCCCAGGTTGGGATCCGACGATGAGCTACTTGCTCGCCGAGGTCGAGATGGCTTTCCCGGCAGGTGGTGAACCAGACTGGGGCATCCGGCATGACGCCGTCGGTGTCCATGCGCTCAGCGAATCGACCGACAGAGGATCGGTGCGGGTGATGGTGACCGAGCAGCACCTGGTCCCCGGCACCGAGCCAACCCTGGACGATCTACGCGAAGCCCTCGTCGCCGTCTATGGAACAGATTACGGAATCCACAGCCCCACTTGGATTTCCAGGGCAACCGATGTGACCCGGCAAGCGGCGTCCTACCGCGACGGGCGAGTACTGCTGGCGGGGGACGCCGCGCATGTGCATCACCCGATCGGCGGCCAGGGGCTCAATACTGGTGTCCAGGATGCAGTGAATCTGGGATGGAAGCTTGCCCTGGTAGCCAACGGAGCGGCGCCGCACACGCTCCTCGACAGCTATCACGCCGAACGGCATCCGGTCGCGGCGCGGGTGCTGCAGTACACCATGGCGCAGATGGCGCTGCTGCGCAGTCCCGCCGACGACCGCACAAAGGCATTGCGCGACATCATGTCCGAGGTGTTGCAGATCGATGAGCCGCGTCGGCGCGTCGCTGCGACGATGTCGGGACTGGATATCCACTACGACCTGGGGTCTGGACACCCACTGCTCGGACGGCGCATGCCCGATCTCGACATTGTCACCAGTGCGGGTCCGCGGCGGGTGTTCACGCTGTTGCATGACGCACACGCGACACTAATCAACTTCGGCGAGCCGGGTGCGATCGAGATGTCCGGCTGGGCAGATCGAGTTCGGCTGGTCAACGCGAAATGCTCTGGGGTATGGGAACTTCCAGCCATCGGCGCGGTTGCTGCTCCGGATGCCGTCCTGGTCCGGCCGGACGGGTATGTCGCGTGGGTCGCCGGCGGTTCCGACGCTGGCCTCACCGAGGCGCTGAACAGGTGGTTCGGACCACCCAGAATGGCTCCTCGCTAAACGGTGTCAGCCCTCCAGGGCGTCTTGCAGCTCCCGCACGTGGTCCTGTGTTTGTTGCAGCAACGGACGCAGGGCTTCGGCGACGTCCGGCAACCCCAGATCGTTCGCCTCTGCCACCCGCTTCCGGTAGCGATCGAGCTGACGCTGCTCCAATTCCATGTCGGCCTTCAGCGCGGCGGCTCCGTCGGCTGCATCAGGCACGTCGGGCACTTTGACGGTGGGCGTGCCACCGAGAAAGTCGATTTGCTGAGCCAGTATTTTGGCGTGCTCCAACTCCTGGGACAGGTGGTTGCCCATTTCCTCGGTGATCGAGTGGTACTCGGGCCCTTTAACCGTTGCGGTGTGCTGGATGTATTGGACAATCGACTGATATTCGGTGCCCAGATCTTCGTTGAGCCGGTCGATGAAAGTACTGGTATCCATGCGGCTAGGTTTCACGCAAGGCAGCGGACTCAAACGTGGGCCGGGCGGCGTTACGACTGACCAGCACCGATGCGCCGACGCGCCTAACCCGTCATTGGCTGTTCGGGCGTTGTCGGCGACGTTCGCGGTAGTGCTGTTGGTGATAGCCAGTGCAGGCACAGCACCCGCCGAACCGGTTGTCCACGGAGTTGGCCAACGAGCGGTGGGCTGGGAGACCTACCGTCGATTGGACCGGTTGCCATACCTGAGCGCGGACACGGAGACTCTGCAGGCCTCGAGCTTCGATCGGAGCGGCGGCAATTTCGACCTCGGCACCGGAAACGATAACGGCAGCGGTGGATGTCTGGCATCGGGCGGCGCTGGGTGCGTCATTGCGGAGGATCGCGGCGCCGGCGAGATTGACTCGATGTGGTTCACCCGCGACAGCGGCAACGTGAGCCGGATGGGTGCGATCCGCGTCGAGTTGGATGGACATACAGTGCTTGACGCACCGTTGCAGTCGCTAGTCGATGGTGCGTTGGGTGCGCCATTCGTCTGGCCCCTGGTGGCCAACGCCGCGCAGTCGCCTGCGGGGGTTTACGTCAAGGTACCTATGCCGTACCGGCAATCGATGCGGGTCAGCATCGCATCGAATCTGCAGTACTACCACGTCGACTATCGCCAGTTTTCGAACGCCGAAGGCGTGAAAACGTTCTCGCCGTCCGATCCCGCGCTCGATGTGATCACCACGCTGCGCGCCGCGGGCGCCACCGACCCCAAGCCGACGGCATCC